>CANHIS010000051.1 GCA_947460255.1 Bacteroidota bacterium | reverse complement strand
ATTCTGTGCGGTAGCTTGAAATCCCCAGCGGGAAATTCCTGCTTCAGTAATTGAAACAGTCATTGTGTAAGTTTCTCCTGGGATGTAACCAGTAGAAGGAACTGTGGAAGTTATTAGATTATCGCGATCCGATGCTGTTCCGCTGTGGCAGCCTGAAGTTGCACAGGTTCTGTTATTGTCGGCTGGTGCGCCAGAAGCCAAAGCTGGTGCGCCTTCTGGACGAGAATGAGTTTCTGGCGCATTCATAATTCCCGCTATTGCGATAACTAAACATGCAATCGAAAATGGTATAAGTTTTTTCATAATTTAAGATTGATCCAAAAATAGAACGAAAGCTTGTAAAAAGTTGTTCAGATTGATCGATTTTTGAACAATAGATTCATAAACTTAAATGCTGCTGCACGACCGCATAAAAATGTTTCGTCTTTTCAGGATTCAAACTGCCTTGAATCTCTTGAAACTCTATGGTTCTTTCCATCTTTCAAAATGGCTTGGAAAGGTCGTGCACCAAGGGATGCCTTTGAATATTTCGGTTGAACCAACAACATCATGCAATCTTCGATGCCCTGAATGTCCTAGCGGATTGCGCGCTTTTAGTCGGCCAACTGGCATGATGGAGCCTGCGTTTTTCAAAAACCTAGTGAGTGAATTACGACCCGGTTTGGCGTCGATCAACTTTTACTTTCAAGGCGAACCGTTTCTCAACACCAATCTTCATGAAATGATTGGTTTCGCCGCTCAACGCGGGATATATACAGCAACATCGACCAATGCGCATTACCTCAACACCGAAAATGCAGAAAAAACGGTGCGTTCAGGACTTCATCGCCTCATCATTTCAATCGATGGAACTTCCCAAGAAACCTACCAACAATACCGTATCGGTGGGAAAATAGAGAAGGTTATCCAAGGCACTAAAGAAATCCTAGCTGCTCGGAAGCGCTTGAAGAGCAGAACGCCGCACGTGATCTTTCAATTTCTGGTAGTGAAACCAAACGAGCACCAAACCGATGACGTACTTCGACTAGCGAAGGATTTAGGTGTTGATGAAGTACGTTTCAAAACAGCCCAAGTGTACGATTTCGAAAATGGAAATCCACTCATTCCTGACAATGAAAAGTATTCACGTTACCGAAAAGGGCTGGATGGCAGGTGGAAGCTGAAAAACAAAATGGAAAACCATTGCTGGCGAATGTGGCAAGGCTGTGTCGTTACTTGGGATGGGAAAGTGGTGCCTTGTTGTTTCGACAAAGATGCGCAACACACCTTGGGCGAAGTGAATCAAAATGACTTCAAACTTGTTTGGAAAAGCAGTGCTTACGATCATTTCAGACGATCGGTGCTCACGAACCGTCAGGAAATCGACATTTGTAAAAACTGTACGGAAGGCACCAAGGTTTGGGCCTGACAAATTAAAATTGGCGCTGCATCAATTCTCTGGCAAACACCTCAAGAATTGCTTTGTGTGAAGCTGATGCATTTACTTGTTGAAGCGAATCAAGTGCTTCATGGAGATATTGTTGCATCAAGGTTTCTGCTTCTTCTTTCACGCCGGTTGCATCAAAAATAGCCCGAACGGAATTCACTTTCTCCACAGGATCGAAAGCTGCACCGCTGTAGTAATGTGTCAGCTGACCCAGTTGTTCGTCATTGGCTTTTTCGAGCGCGCGAAGTTTCAACCAAGTTTTTTTGTTCGAGATGATGTCGCCGCCTACTTGCTTTCCGAATTTGTCGGGATCTCCATAAACATCGAGTACATCGTCTTGAATTTGGAAAGCAACTCCAACTGCACATCCGAAATCGTAAAGCAATTGTGCATCTTCGTTGGATGATCCACCACACAAAGCGCCCATTTGCAATGAAGCTCCCAACAATACCGCTGTTTTAAAACGGATCATATTGAGGTATTCTGGAATGCTCACATCGTTGCGCGATTCAAAATCCATGTCCCATTGCTGACCTTCGCACACTTCGATGGCGGCTTTCAGAAACACATCGATCACAGGCTTGAGCACTTGAGCTGGCGCTTCAGAAACCAAACGAAACGACTCAGCAAACATCACATCGCCCGAAAGGATGGCCACATTGGTGTTCCACTTTGAATAAACGGTTGGCTTGTTCCGGCGAAGCGGCGCATTGTCCATGATATCATCATGTAACAAAGTGAAGTTGTGAAACACCTCAACGCCAAGAGCAGGCTTCAATGCAGCATCTAAATCGCGACTAAACAAGGAACAGCCCATCAAAGCCAGAGCGGGCCTCATTCGTTTGCCGCCAAGTTCGAGGGTATATCGAATTGGATCGTACAAATCGGCTGGCTGAACCGGAAATTCGAGCGCAGCAACTGCCGAAGCGATCTTCTCTTGTAATTCTTTTATTTCCTGAATCAAAGGATATAGCAGGTGTTTTGCACGATACGCTGAAGACCTTCTTCGAAAGTCACCAACGGACGGTTCATCAGTTTCATCATTTTGGTGGTATCTGGCTTTCTGCGTGTCATATCGCCTTCTTCCAATGGATCGAGGAAACGGATTTCGGATTTAGAACCAACAACACGAATGATTGTTTCGGCTACTTGTAAAATGGGAATTTCGATTGTTCCGCCTACATTCACCACGTCGTTAACATATTCGTTGCGGTAAAATGCTTGTGTACAAGCTTCTACGTTATCATCGATAAAGCAGAAAGTACGTGTTTGAGAACCATCTCCAGAAATAGTGATTGGCTCATTTTGCATCGCCATTCTGAAGAATTTCGAAATCACGAAATCTCGGCTTTGCTTCGGTCCAAAAGTGTTGAAGAAACGGAAGATGGTGTATTCTAGACCGAATTCTTTTTGGTATGAGCGCAAATAAGCTTCTCCAACATTTTTTACGATTGCGTAAGGTAAACGCGAGTTTAGCGGTGTAGTGTGCTCATTTTGTGGAAATTCAACAGGCTCTCCATATACTTCAGATGAAGACGAAAAGTACACTCGTATTACTCCAGTGTTTTTAGAGAGCTTGAGTACGTTTTCGATTCCCGCGATATCGTCGAGTACTGCTACTGGATTTTGGAGGGTTCTTAAAACGCCAACCAATGCAGCATAATGAAAAACGTAATCGAATTTCCATGCGAAGAAAACGGCCGATATGTCGGCGTAATCGTTGGCATCGCACTTAATAAAGTGAACATTGTTGTGGATTGATTTTGGTACTTTATGGATTTCTCCTGTACGGAGGTTGTCCACCACAACAATCATATTTTCTGGGTTTTCGGCTAGTTTATCAGCTAAACAGCTTCCAACGAATCCGGCTCCACCGGTGATGAGGATACGTGTCATTTTCCTTTCAAGAGGTTAATCAAATAATCACCATATCCGCTTTTGCGCAATGGTTGTGCGAGCGCTTCTAGTTGCGCATCATTGATAAATTTCATTCTCCAAGCCACTTCTTCGATACAGCCAATTTTCAAACCTTGACGTTGTTCGATCACTTGAACGAATTGTCCAGCTTGCATCAAAGAATCAAAAGTGCCTGTATCTAGCCAAGCAGTCCCTCGGTCGAGCACGCCCACTTTGAGCTTTCCTTCATTGAGATAATGCTTGTTTACATCGGTTATTTCGTACTCACCTCTTGCACTTGGCTCGAGATTTCGGGCGATTTCAACCACAGAGTTATCGTAAAAATACAAACCAGGAACCGCAAAGTTGGATTTCGGTTGTGTAGGTTTTTCTTCTATAGAAATAGCCTGTTGCTGATCGTTGAACTCAACTACGCCATAGCGTTCTGGATCAGACACATGATACGCGAACACCACACCACCTTCAGGATCGTTGATGCTTTGCAGTAGGCGCGACATTCCTGCTCCGTAGAATATGTTATCGCCCAAAACAAGCGCACACTTGTCGTTTCCAATAAAATCGGCACCAATCACAAATGCTTGAGCTAGTCCATTCGGAACAGCTTGTTCAGCATAACTGATGTCCATTCCTAACGATTTTCCATCGCCCAACAATTTCTTGAAGTGCGGCAAATCATGCGGTGTAGAAATAATGAGGATTTCACGAATTCCGGCCAGCATCAAAGTGGTGAGCGGATAGTAGATCATCGGCTTGTCGTAAACAGGCATCAACTGTTTGCTCACTGCGAGCGTTAGTGGATGCAATCTTGTACCGGATCCTCCGGCGAGAATGATTCCTTTCACGTTAGTTTTCATTTTCTTCCTTGCGGATAGTCAGGTGATCAAGTTCAATATCTTCTTCCTCGTCGAAAACCATGATCAACGGCTCCTTGTAAGCTTTGATGGTAAAGGCTCTATCGATTGAAAGTAACAAGGTAGGAAGCAAGAGTAAATTGGTAAATAGTCCGACGAAAATAGTAACAGAAATTAGGAATCCCAAAGCAATCGTACCTCCAAATGTGGAGAAAATGAAAATACAGAAACCCAGCAACAAAATAATCGATGTATAGATGATACTTATGCTGGTATCTTTCATCGCAGCAATAACGGCTGGACGAATATTGTTGCCATGTGCTTTGAGGTCGAGCCCGTATCGGGAGAAAAAGTGAATTGCGCTATCGACGGTTATTCCGTAAGCAATATTGAATACCAAAATGGTTGACGATTTCAGTGAAATGCCATAGAATCCCATCAAACCTGCAGTAAAGAGCAGTGGGATGATGTTCGGAATTGCCGAAATCAAGAGCATCTTAAATGAATAAAACATGAAGTACATCAAGCCCGAAATCAAAATGATAGCAGCGAGTAAGCTCAGGAGAAGGTTTTCAATCAAATAATCTGTTCCCTTGAGGAAGATCACACTGGTTCCTGTGAATTTCACATCGAACTTGTCGGCGGGAAACAAAGAATCTACCTTCGGACGAATTTCATTTGAGATTTTCTGCATTTCAGTGGTTCTGATATCAGCCATCTGAACGCTGATACGGGTTACTTGCTTATTGCTGTCGAGGAAGGATGCAGTTGTGGAGGATTTTAAATTCGTGTTTTGAGCATATGGAAGCAAAAACGCAATTTCCTCATTGTTAGGAAGTTTGTACTCCGACGAATCGCCACCATAAAACGATTGTTTTGAAAATTTAATCACCTCAACAATCGATAACGGACGAGCGAATTCAGGGTATTTGCGAAGTTCTAGTTGTAGTTGTTCAATCTTTTTCAAGGTCGAAAGCTTCATCACACCGTTCTTTTTTCGGGTATCGATGGTGATTTCGAATGGCATCACTCCGTGGAAATGGTTCTCAAAAAACTTCAAATCCACGATCATTTTATCGGAATCGGGAATGTCGTCGGTGAAATTTCCAGTGGTTCTAATTTTGGTCATCCCCCAAATACTCACACCAACAATGACTGCGGTGAGCGCGTAGATCAACTTTCGGCGGTGCGTCACCATGCTAATGAGCCAATCCACCACAACTTCCATCTTCTTGTTGTCGAGATGCTTCGTTTGTTTAGGCTTGGGCGGTTGGATGTAGGAATAAAAAATCGGTAACACAGTAATGCTCAAAAAGAAAACTTGCATTACATTGATAGATGAAAGCACGCCGAAACTTTGGAGCAATTCGCTATCGGTAAATGCAAAAGTTACAAAGCCGAGCGCTGTATTGAAATTGGTAAGAAATGTTGCATTTCCGATTCTTTGCAACACTCTAGAAATGGCCTTGATTTTATTTCCGTGGCCTTTGTATTCGCGGTGGAAATTGTTGGTTAGAAAGATACAATTGGGAATGCCGATAATTACAATCAATGGCGGAATCAATGCTGTAAGGATGGTGATTTTGTAGCCCAGCATCGACAATGTTCCAATGCACCAAACCACGCTGAGTGCAACCACCAACATCGGAAAAACAATAGCTTTTACCGACTTGAAGAAGATGTAAAGTACAATGGCAGTGATGAGGAGCGACATCCATAAAAACATCGCCAATTCGTCGCGAAGCTTTAGAGAATTGAGTGTTCTGATGTGCGGCAGTCCAGAATAATGAATCTCCAAGTTGTGCTTTTTACCAAAGGCGTCACCAATTTCAGAAATGTGCTCGATAAGTTCTTTTCGATCTTTTCGATCGATGCTTTCTTGGTCGAGCGTAACCAACATTAAAGTAGCATGTCGGCCTTCGCCAGATGGAGCAATGAGCAATTCTCGATAAAATGGAAGCGAAAGAATAGCATCTTTCAGGCTGTCTACTTCTGCTTGGGATTCTGGCACCCGACTAACTAAAGGTGCTACATCGAACTTCTGTGTAGAATCGTTTCGTGTGAGGTTGTAAATTCCGGCCACAGAAAGCACACTTTTCACAGCTTCAATCTTCCGAAGTTCTTGACCGGTTTTCATCCAATCACGAAATACAGGCAATTCAAAAAGGCTATCGGTTTCGAAACCAATTACCATGATGTTGGCATCTTGACCAAACTTTTTGTTAAAGTCTTGGTAGGCAATATATTCCGGATCATCCGTTGGGAGAATCTGTGCCATTGTATAAGTCATTTCTGCCTTTGAAGCATAATAACCCATCACAACAGTAATACCAGCGATAACCAGAAGAATTGGCAATCTAAAGCGCAGAATCCACCTGGAAAGAGCAGTCCAAATCATAGTTATTCGAAGAATTCCGCGGATTTAAGTGTTAATTGAGTAAGAAAACCGGTGAACCGCAGGACTTTACAGCCTCATGTTTCACCGGTTTAAGATAAGGAAAAGAACTTCCCTTCATCACAATTTGATCTCTTCTTCCTGATTATTTAAGAAATGATACTCTAGGAAATGGTAAGAAGGCACCGCCTTTACCTTAATCCAAGTTTTGTATTTCAGGAACCAGCGCATTTGCATCGATGGAAAACCTTTTTTAATGTAGGCTTCCAAAAACGGATTTACCCAAAGCTTTACACCTTTCTGATTTTGCTCGTTAACGATATATCTTAAGTTATTTTCAATATCGTCGGCGATCAACATAGACGATTGAACTTCACCGGTTCCGCTGCACGCCGGACATTTTTCAAGAGTTTCGATCACCATTTCGGGGCGAACCCTTTGACGTGTGATCTGAATAAGCCCAAATTTACTTGGTGGTAAAATGGTGTGCTTTGCTCTGTCCTGAGCCATAGCCTCACGAAGCTTATCGAACAACAATTTCCTGTTGTTGGGAGAATGCATGTCGATAAAATCGATCACAATGATTCCACCCATATCGCGAAGACGCAACTGCCTACTTATTTCGACCGCCGCTTCGAGATTTGTATCGAGCGCATTGGTTTCTTGGTCGTTGTCGGACCGTGTTCGATGGCCACTGTTCACATCAATCACGTGCATTGCTTCGGTATGCTGCACGATAAGATATGCGCCACTTTTCAAGCTTACATTTTGTCCGAAAGCCGCTTTAATCTGGCGATCTATACCAAAGTTTTCGAAAACCGATTCTTTGCCTTTGTAAAGCTTCACCATTTTCTCCTTTTCGGGAGCAATGTGAGCGATATAACTTCGCACCTCGTTGAAGATCGATTGATCGTCGACGGTGATGCTTTGGAATGAATCATTGAGCACGTCGCGCAACAAAGCTGAAGTTCTGCGAATTTCTCCGAGCACTTTTGCTTTTGGTTGGGCCGTTGGAAGATTTTCGACCAATTGTTGCCAACGTTGCACCAATTCGTTCAGGTCTTGATCGAGTTCTGCAACTTTCTTGTTAGCGGCTACAGTGCGAATAATCACACCGAAACCTTTTGGTCGAATACTTTGAATGAGGCGCTTTAGCCGATTTTTCTCCTCCGAATCTTTAATTTTCTGAGAAACCGAGATTTTATCAGAAAATGGCACTAAAACCAAGTACCGACCAGCCAAAGAGAGTTCGGAACTTATCCGTGGCCCTTTGGTAGAAATAGGTTCCTTGGCAATTTGTACCAGGATATTCATGTTGTTGGAAAGTACGTTTGAGATCTTTCCGTCTTTTCGAATATCTTGTTCGTTGGTGAAATCAGCCAGCGATGAATTAGCAAGCTTATTGGCCTGTCCTTGCTGAATATATTTTAGCATTGACTGGACCTGTGGACCAAGATCGAGGTAATGCAGAAAAGCATCCTTCTCGTATCCAACGTCCACAAAGGCAGCGTTTAAACCGGGCATAACTTTCTTTACACGACCTAAATAAATATCCCCTACGGCAAAGCTGTTGTTGCTTTTTTCGCGGTTCAGGTCGGTAAGTCTGCGGTCTTCAAGTTGTGCAATTACAACTTCGCTGCCTGTAGCAGTGATAACAAGTTCCTTGTTCACAAACTTCTTTGTATGAGCGAGTCCAGACTGATATAAATGCCAATGAGGCCGCGAACCAATGGTTCCAGCCTTCAAAGGTAATTGTCGGTTTTAGACGGGAAATTAATCCAGACTCAAAGAAATCCGATTAACGGACTACTTCTTCTTATGACGGTTTTTACGAAGACGCTTCTTGCGCTTGTGAGTAGCCATTTTATGACGTTTTCTCTTTTTTCCGCTTGGCATGGTGGATGAATTTTTTAAAAAATTAGTTCTGTAAAATGTTAGCCCTCCGCGACTTTGCTTCACTGAGCAAAATGGTGTCTTTGGAGATTTTTGTGAGTTTGTCGAGTTCTAAAAGCGCTGCATCTTTGTTTCCTTCCATAGAAAGTGCATCTGCTAAATAGAGATAAATTTCAGGAAGATCGGGACGCAACTTAATCACTGTTTTGAATCGCTTCACTGCTTTGTCGTATTGGCCGCTCTTCATCGAAAAGAAACCAAGACTTAATTGTGCATCAACGTTGGTTGAATCAGCTGCTACTACTTCACGAAGGAGTGTAATTCCTTGCATTGGCTGAGCGCTTCCTTCAACGTAGGCGATTCCAAGTTGGGTTTTCACATCTACGTCGTCGGGCGACATTTCCTTGGCTTTTTCAAGACAAGAAACAGCTCTGTTTGCAAGTGCGTCTTTGTCTGCACCTTCGAAGAAACGTGAAATACCTAAAAATCGAACGCCTGCATCTTTCCAAGAAGCTGCATCATTTAATAGTTCAGCTTTCTGTAACACATATTCGGCAGCAATGCCTGGACGCATTTGTCGATCCCAAACCGATCGCAACGAATCAAGCCATTGAATCTTGGCTTTACCGTTTTCGGATTTCAGTTTGCCCTCAAAGAACTCAATACCTGCAAGAATTTCGGCAGGCGTTTGTTTTTTTACTTCTACGAGTTGTGACTCGAAAGATGAATTCCCTTCAACCGCTTCCTGCGCATGCTCTTCATGGTTATGCTCAGGATATCTCGGTAGGAGATACACCGCCGCACCAATAAGAGCACAAGCAGAAATAACAATGATTTGACGGGATTTCATCCGATTTTTAATCCGATTAAGCCTTTACAGACTTCTTCACTTTCTCGCCAAAAGTTTTAGCTGGCTTGAATGATGGAATGAAGTGCTCAGGAATAACGATTGTGGTGTTTTTAGAGATGTTACGGCCTTTCTTAGCAGCACGTTTTTTTACGATGAAGCTTCCGAATCCACGTAAGTAAACATTCTTACCTTGCGATAAGTTCGTTTTTACACTTTTCATGAATGCTTCAACAGTAGCCTGAACGGTTACTTTTTCAATTCCGGTCTTCTCAGCAATTTCTGCAACGATTTCAGCTTTGGTCATGGCTGTTTGATTATGTTTGATTTATTTGTAACTGTGGATGTTAGCGTTTTTAAAAACGGGCTGCAAAGATATGCGTTTTCCTTTTCTAAGAAAAAGTTTTTTAGAAAACATTATTTTGCCCGTCGTTGTTGACTTAGCCTATGGAAAAACACCCAATTTCGGTCCTTTTGATCGACTGGTACAACCAAAATAAACGCAATCTGCCGTGGAGAAATTCGCGAAATCCATACTTCATTTGGTTGTCGGAAGTGATCTTGCAACAAACCCGCATTGACCAAGGAACCGCTTATTATCACAAGTTTACCGAAAACTATCCAACTATTTCCGACTTGGCGAATGCTCCTGAGGAAGATGTTATGCTTAGCTGGCAAGGCTTGGGATATTACTCAAGAGCTCGAAATCTTCATGCTGCGGCTAAATCGGTTGTAGCGGAACATCAAGGCAAGTTCCCGAATACCTATCAGAATATCCGAAACCTCAAAGGTGTTGGCGATTATACTGCTGCGGCGGTGGCTTCCATTGCTTACGGTTTGCCTCATGCGGCCGTCGATGGTAACGTAAACCGCGTTATTTCACGACTTTTCGAGGTTCAAGAAAATCCTCTTCTCCCTCCGGGGAAAAAGAAAATCCAAGAAATCAGCAACTTACTGCTCGATCGGAAAGATCCGGGAACATTCAATCAAGCCATGATGGAACTCGGCGCTACCGTATGCAAGCCACGCAATCCGAGTTGTGAAACATGTGTGTTAAATCAACATTGCGGAGCATTTTCAGCTGGGAAGCAGCACGATTTTCCTGTAAAGGGCGAAAAAACAAAGGTGAAAACACGTTTCCTACATTTCATCATTTTTAAAGATTTAAATAATCGTGTGCTGGTTTCAAGACGATCTGAAAACGACATCTGGAAGGGCTTGTTCCAGTTTCCATTGATTGAAACAGAAAGCCACACCGAACCACATATGCTCTCTATCCCCGGCACGGAAAATTTGACACTCACAAAATCCGAAATGGGTATTCGGCATCTGCTTACGCACCGCGAGTTAATTATCGGTTTTTACCATTTCGAAGGTGAGACATTGCCATTTGAATCCTGGCCAGAATTTGAGGCCATTAATCTTTCTGATCTTAATAGTCTCGCGTTCCCGAGAGCGATAACACGATATTTGGAAGCGCAATGAGAGTTAATCCTTAGTCTTTACATTATTGTATTTGTTTTTCTTTGGCCTAAATGAATAGCAGGCATGAAAAAGCAATGGCATGAGGAACTTGATATAAATGAGTTGGCGAGTCGATTTGGCAGTCCGATATGGGTTATCGGAAAGCAACAAATCAAGGAAAATGTTAGGCAATTCTTGAGTTTCACAAATTCTGCATTTAGGATTTTGTATCCTGTGAAGTGCAATCCTGCTCCATCGGTTTTAGAATGCATAGCAGAAGAAGGTTGCGGTGCAGACTGCTCAAGCTTATCTGAAATAAATCTAGCTTTAATATCAGGCTTTAAATGGGAAAATATTGCATACAATTCTCCTTCACAGGATTTCAAGACTGTTAAAATCGTACTTGATAATGGTGGAATTTGGGTTTGTGACGATGTTGATCTTCTAAAGGAAATAGACAACAATCAAGATTCAGGCAAAGGGCAAATTTGGATAAGAATCAATCCCAAACAAAATGTTAGCTACAGTAAAACCTCGAAAAATCAGGAGCTAATGGCTCATGGTTCATCTTCTTCAAAATTTGGGATTCCTGAAGAAGACCTGCCTGAATTGTTAAGCAAGATCACCATAAAAATTTCAGGCTTACATTTGCATGTGGGAACTCAAATGGACAATTTAGATTCCTTTGTTTCCGCCCTAAACAGTTTGCATGAAAATGCCAATATCGCTATAGAGCTTGGCCACCCAATAAAACATTTAGACATCGGCGGAGGATTAGGTATTCCCTTTAATGATCAAGATAATTTCCCTTCGATATTTGACTGGACTAGCAGATTAAACCAGTTAAAACAAAAGAATTATGAATACTACACCGAACCTGGACATGCGCTGGTTGGTGATGCTGTTGGACTAATAACTACAGTAAAATCGATCAAGCATTCAAGAGGAAAAACCTGGGGCATATGTGATGTAGGAACAGATCAGTTAGCGAAAATCACCCTTTTACATTGGCCTCATAAGGTTGTATCCTCTTCAGGCAGCCCATTGCCATTTAATGGAAATGACACATTAGCAGGGCCTTTGTGCTTTGCAGGAGACAATTTGCTTGAAAGCACATGCTTAAAAGATGTAAAAAAAGATGATCGACTTCTCATAACCAATGTTGGAGCCTACACATTTGCTTTATCAAATAGTTTTAACGGTCGAATCGCTCCGGCTTGGTTACTTTGGGAAGAAGGTGCAATAAAAATTACAGAGGCAGAATCAGCATTTTCGAGGTTAATGATGCAAAACCATTACTGGAAAAAAACGATTCAACGTGAATTTGAGCAACCCATTTCAAGAGAATTATTTGAAGCATTAAAAAGCGACTATTTACATACCGAGATCGAAAACGATAGATATACTATCCTTGAATTCAATCAAATCGGGGAAAATAAATTTAATGCGACTGTGGATTTTATTTCAAGTGTTGATTTCGTTTCAATGCCCACAGCCATTAGAGTGATTGGCAATTTGTGCTTAGTTGCAGCTTTGCATAAACATGGTTATACTTCAAAGAACAGACCTGTTATGGGTAAAAAAGTGCAACTTGAATATGGAGCCTCTCTCAAAACAGGGTTGAATAAAATTAACATCTTTTTAAGTGACGAAATCCGTAAAGAAGAACAAAGCTGGACAGTCCTAGCTTCATTCGAGGTAGATGACAAAAGCTGTAAAGGGTGTTTAATTCTGACGATCTAATGTTTTGATTAGTGAATCCCTACAAAAAACCAAACAACAAAAGACTCGATTTATAAACTAAATGTCTAGTATAATGATATTTATTTGTCTTGTTGATTAATTAATAAACCCACAAAAGGCATATTGGGTGTTAATACTTATTTTTTAATTTAACAGAACATTTGTGACATAAGTAAGTATCTTAATGGCTTGTAAATTCAATCACCGAGTATGAATAAAACTTTTAAAAAGGAAACGGTTTCTAGCCATGCTTCAATGAAGCTGGTAGAGAAGGCGACAGAGAAGGCGACACAATTAGGATTTTCCATTAGTGTATGCGTGGTTGATGAAAGCGGTCAGATCAAAACATTTCTTCGAATGGACGGAGCGCCATTAATTTCAATTGAAGCTGCAAAAAAGAAAGCTATTACGGCGGTCGGCTTCGGAATGGCAACTGGAGATTCATGGCAATCCTTTATACAAGGCGACCCAATTTTAGAAAATGGGGTTCATGACTTACCTAATTTCATACTTCTTGGTGGTGGTTTACCAATCTACATCAATGAGCAACTGGTAGGAGCAATCGGAGTGAGTGGCGGCCACTATAAGATGGATGAACAGTGCGCGCAAGCAGCGCTGGATGCAATCACATCCTAAAAGCATGAGTAAATCTAGCGAAGAAGATAAAATTGAATTCTTAGATCGATGCATAGAGATTCAGCGATTACTGTTCAATGTTGATTCTATAGCAGAGCTACTTCAGTCAACGGAAAAGCTTTTTGAGGAGCTTTTGCCTTTAGAGTATTCAGGGTTGTACCTCTTCAACGATCAATCTCAAAAACTTGAATTGAAAATCGCTCATGGTTTTACCGAAGAGGAAAGGCAAATAGCGGAGGACACAGCCATGGATAGGCATCCCGGTATTGTTTTCAAATCAAGCAATCAAATTTATATCCCAGACACAATTGCAGATACAGACCAAACTACAATTGATAGCCCTAGATCATTTGTAGTAAGATGCCGACTCTATCAACCAATTATAGTAAAAAACCGATGTATTGGCGTTTTCGGCGTTGTGAGTAGTAGACCCGATGCTTTCAGTGCTTTTGATAAAAAACTGTTTGAGTTTGCTTGTAAGGTATTTGGCAAGGCTCATTTAAATCTAAATCAGGTAAATGCAATTAAGGCCGCAAATAAGCAATTAAATCTCCTGTCCTTACTCGCGACCCATACTGACAATGCCGTAATTATTACCGATAATGAAGCTAAAATTGAATGGATCAACAGCGCATTTACGCAAATTACTGGCTATCAATTAGAAGAAGCACTCAATAAAACCCCCGGAAAATTGCTCCAAGGGGCATTAACAAACGACGATGGAAGAAGTATTCTCCGAAGTGCTATCCAAAATAAAGAGAAAGCAGAAGTTACATTAATCAATTACCGAAAAAATGGAGAAGCGTACGATGCGCAAATCCAGATCTACCCCTTATTCGACGAAAAAGGAAACCACACCAATTTTATTTCGCTCCAACGAGATGTTTCTGAAACAGTAACACGTAATGCAGAAATCCTCAACCAGCAAAAGAGATTCCGTGCCATCGTTGACACACTTCCGGATCAACTTTTTGTTTTGAAAACAGATGGTACGGTGATTGAGTTCTATTCGCCTAACAAGTCGTTGTTGCTTTTGCCTGAAAACCAGATCATTGGCACAAACCTCAACGATTTCTTAGATGCCAAAGAAGCAGAAGCTCAAATGAATTGCATTAAGGTCACTTCTGCAGGTGGAGTTGTTGAGCCATATCAGTACAACTTAGAATTTCCATCTGGAACAATGTTTTTCGAGGCGCGCTATACTTCATTAGGTGGAGATCAAATATTGGTCGTGATTCGAAACATCACCAAGGAGAAAAAATCAGAAATAGAGCGAAATCGACAATCACTTTATTATCAAATCATTTCCGACTTTACCTCTAAATTCATTTTGGTTGATAGTGACCGTCTGAACAGCTTAATCCAAGATTTCTTGCAAGAGATTGGACAGTTTTTCGGTGTCGATCGAAGCTATATTTTCGAGTTTAATGACGAGGAAGATATCATGACAAACACCTTCGAATGGTGCGCCTTTGGTATTGAGCCTCAAATAGATTACTTGCAAGCATTGCCTTGCAACAATTTAGAATGGTGGGTTGATAAAATCAAGAACAACCAAGAAGTCCATATTCCAGACGCATCCTTATTGCCCGAAGATGAAACTTCGATGAAAGAGCTTCTTGAATCTCAAGACATAAAAACATTGCTGGCCATCCCGATGGTCGTTAACCGAAAGATTAAAGGTTTTTATGGTTACGATTCTGTAAAGTCAACCAAAGAGTGGACAACCAACGAGCTTGCTTTATTAAAACTTACTGGAGAAGTAATTTGCAATGTATTCTCTCGACAAGAATGGGAAAACGACCGCGACCGATTTAGAATTGTTTTCGAAAATGCGGCTTTCGGCGCTGTAATCATCAACAAGGCTGAAAAAATAATTTATGCCAATAAGTATCTTTCGAACCTCCTAAACTGTTCGCTTGAGCAATTACACAAACTAAGCTTTAGCCAGGTTTTTCCATCATTTTTAAACGGAAACAGCAAGGTTGGTTTTGAGGAAATGACCAAAGCAGGGTCGCTTGAATCTTTTGAATTGAACCTGCCGATGGCCGATGGAACAATAGCAGTATTGCTTACAAATGCCGTAAGTATTCGATCAACCACAAACGACGAAATGCTTGTTGCTTATACCTTTAGCGACATCACCTACAGAAAGGAGCAAGAAAAGGCCACCTCAGAAGCATTGGATATTGTAAGTGAACAAAACAAACGGCTCCTGAACTTCTCTTACATTGTTTCTCACAACATCCGTTCTCATGCCAGCAATATCAGCGGAATTGCTGGTATATTAGCCGAAAAACCAGAGCCAGATCCAGAAGTGCGACACCAGTTCGTTGAAGGACTCATATTATCGAGTGCAAACTTAGACGCAACACTTCGCCACTTAAACGAATTGCTCAACATCCAATCGCGTGTTAACATTCATAGCGAAACCATTAATTTCGAAGAAGTTGTGCAACGTACTATTCAATCAATTGCACTGGATGTAAAAGCCAACAAGGTTGTTTTCGACATGAAAATAGAGGAGAATTTCACCTTGATGACCGATCGTGCTTACCTCGACAGCATTGTACTTAACCTGCTTTCAAATGCCATTAAATACCGAAAACCAGATATTTCGCCGCATATCACCATCAAAACTGGAGAGAATAAACAAATGATGTGGTTTTCGGTATCAGACAATGGATTAGGAATCGACCTCAAAAAATACGGAGATCGGGTATTTGGGATGTTTAAGACCTTCCATGGAAACCGCGATGCGCGTGGCATTGGTCTTTTCATCACCCGAAATCAAATTGAAGCCCTCGGAGGAAAAATTGAAGTGGAAAGCACACCCAATATTGGAACAACATTTACAGTATATCTACCCAAGTAATGGAAACGCCCTTAGTCTGGATCATCGATGATGACAACCTGTTTTACATGATCACCAAAAACAACCTCCGTAAAACAGGGATAGAGACAACCACAGAATTCTTTTACGACGGATTAGATTCGTTGAATGCTTTGATCGAGCGGGTAAAAAACAACCAAACATTGCCTGTGCTCATCATTCTCGACTTAAACATGCCCATGTATGATGGCTGGAGCTTCCTGCAAGGTTACATGACCCTTTCGGCCGAAACGCGCGCCAAAATGAAATTGCATATTTGTACATCCTCTATCGATCCTGCTGACATTTCAAGGGCCGAAGAAATTCCTGATGTGCTAGGATTTCAGGAGAAACCACTAAGTCCAGAATTTCTTCGAAAACTATTAACTGGCTCCTAATTGCGTTCAACAAGAAATTATTAACTACCTGTATTTGCGATAGATAATCTTTATATTTGTTCATATTCATTTAGAGAAGATTAATGTATGGCCGGAGTTAATAAAGTGATTCTGATCGGGAACGTTGGAAAAGACCCTGAAGTTAAGGTGTTAGAAAACGGAGTGCGGGTAGCAAATTTCCCTTTGGCAACCACAGAAATTTATAAGAAAGATGGCAATCGCCTAGAACAAACAGAGTGGCACAACATCGTGCTCTGGCGAGGACTTGCTGAAGTAACCGAAAAAATTGTAAAAAAAGGAGCAAC
Source organism: Bacteroidota bacterium (assembly GCA_947460255.1). GTDB lineage: Bacteria > Bacteroidota > Bacteroidia > M30B66 > M30B66 > CAMCXT01. The sequence continues at coordinate 8,484 of CANHIS010000051.1, read as the reverse complement.
TGTATATATTGAAGGAAAACTCCGATCGCGCACCTGGGAAGACAAAGACAAAGTGAAACGCTACTCTGTTGAAGTAGTAGCCGACACCCTTACAGTTTTGGCCGGCCGACGCGACGACTACCAACACCATACCGCCGAAGACGATTTTGGCAATGGCGATTACTAACTAGCAAATCCATTACTTTGCCGAATGCAAAGAATGATTCTTGTTTTTTCGATTTTTCTGATTTTCGCATCCTGCGGAGAGGAAGAAAATGCCATTCCACGTCCAAGAGGATATTTTCGGATTGATTTTCCTGAGAAAAAGTACCAAGCCTACAACAGCGATTGTCCGTATACGTTCGAATATCCAGTGTATGGAAAGCTTGAGATAAATCAGCGACGCAACCAGCCATGTTGGCCCAACATCGTGTTTCCGAAATTTAAAGGAACCGTCCACTTAAGCTATCTTCCAGTGGAAGGCAACTTACCCAAGCTGCTCGAAGATTCCAGAATGCTCACCTACAAACACACGGTGAGAGCAAATGATATTTCGGAAATCTTAGTGAATCGAACCGATGCCAAAGTGTATGGAACCGTTTACGAAGTTACAGGAAATGCTGCTTCAGCGATCCAGTTTCACCTCACCGATAGCGCAAAGCACTTCCTTCGTGGCTCACTGTATTTCAATGCGAGTCCGAATGCTGATTCTTTGAAGCCGGTGGTTGATTTTTTTCGTGGCGATATAGATCACCTTATCGGATCCCTTAATTGGAAGTAACGGCTTCTCTTCCGCGGAGCGATAAAAAAACACCGAACTGCATCGAAAAAATAAGACACGACACCAGTAAATGCAACGATTGAGCTGCTTGTGGAATGTTGATGTAGTTTAACACAATGCCCAGCGTAATTTCGGTGAACAACAAGCTACCTAGGATTTTTGCCTGCTTTTTTCTGTGCGAATTATTCATCTGCAACAACCGATAAATGAGTATACCGTTTATCGCTAAAAGAACCATCGAAAACGCCTTGTGCATGGTAAGCACCGACGACAAGCCATCAATCCACAAATTACGTTGTTGGTGGCTAAACTGATCGGCAATAACATCGATTTCTTCGCGCACCTGCGTGCCAATAAGCACTTGTAGAACGGTAAGGAATACGGCGCCTAAGGCAATCCATGAGTTGTTAGATTTATCAATAGCTGTCGGAGATTTGGGCTTGATTGTGTTGAGCAGTAATTGTGCAAACAAAAGCAGCAACAAAGCGCCAAGCATGTGAATACTTATTGATTGTGGAATCAAGTTGCCATCAACTACCAATTTTCCTAGCCAAGCCTGAAAGCCTGTGAGAAACAACAAGGCAAAACTGTAAATAGGAGCCCATTTGTTTGTTTTCAGGTAAGAAAGAGATGCTACCATCAAAGCAAAAACAAACAAACCCAACAGCGCGCCCAACAAACGATTGATGTACTCAACCCAAGTTTGATACACGACAAAATCGGCATAATCGTGTTTAGGGTATTTTTCCCATTGTGTTCGTTCGAAAATTTGAGTGGCCGAAAAATCTTGTCGCGCCCTCCATAAAGTATCGTTCACGATCACCATCATATTCTTCTTGTAAGCCTGATTGGGATGGAAATTTACCTGATCTGGATCTGTTGGTGGAATGTAATATCCGAAGCATTTCGGCCAATCGGGGCAGCCCATTCCCGATTGTGTTACACGTACGACGCTTCCTGCTAGAATAACCAAAAAAGTAAAAACAAGCGTTAGCCGGGCAAGCAATGGAAGCGATTTCTGCAGAAATTTCATGGCACAAAGGTACAGATCATGAAGAATTTAGGCGGCCGTTTTTCTCGCACCTATTCGAATCTTTTCACATCATCAAAACAGATAACCTTGAAATGTGTTTACTACTTTAGTCGAATCAAAATTCAAGATTAAATTCCAACTATATATGAGCACAACTGCCTCTTTAAACCTCGATGGAAAAACATACGAACTTCCAGTAATCACTGGTTCGGAAAACGAAAAAGCTATCGACATCCAAAATCTTCGTCAGCAAACAGAATATATCACCCTTGATACGGGTTACAAAAACACGGGAGCAACCACGAGCAACATTACTTTTTTAGATGGTGAAACGGGTATTTTACGCTACCGCGGATATCCAATCGAGCAGCTGGCTGAAAAATCGAGTTTCATTGAGGTCGCTTACTTGCTTATTTATGGTGAACTTCCAACCCTAGAACAATTGGAGAAATTCTCCACCTCGATTACCCGCCATACGTTGATTCACGAGGATATGAAACGTTTCTATGAAGCGTATCCTTCAAAAGCGCATCCGATGGGCGTTGTGGCTTCAATTACTTGTTCTTTGTCGACCTTTTATCCAGAATCGCTCAACCCAAACCGAGGCGAAGAGGCCATTGAACTCACCATTGTACGTTTACTTGCAAAGTTCAGCACCATCGCAGCTTGGGCTTACAAAAATTCTGTTGGGCATCCTGTGATGTACCCGAAAAACTCCCTCAATTACGTAGAGAATTTTCTGCACATGATGTTCGGAATGCCAACCGAAGACTATGAAATTGATCCTGTAATTGTTGATGCACTCGACAAGCTACTTATTCTGCATGCCGACCACGAACAGAACTGTTCCACTTCAACAGTTCGTATGGTTGGTTCATCGCAAGCCAATCTTTATGCTTCTATTTCAGCAGGAATTTGCGCCCTCTGGGGACCTTTGCATGGCGGAGCAAACCAAGCAGTAATCGAAATGCTCGAAGAAATTAGAAACGATGGTGGCGATGTGAGCAAGTTCATCAACAAAGCAAAAGACAAAAACGACCCATTCCGTTTGATGGGCTTCGGGCATCGGGTGTATAAAAATTTCGATCCGAGAGCGTCGATTATCAAAGAAGCTTGCGACAAAATGCTCAACAAACTTGGCGTTTCCGATCCATTGCTCGACATCGCCAAACAGCTCGAAGAGGCAGCCCTTTCCGATCCATATTTCGTTGAAAGAAAGTTGTATCCAAACGTTGATTTTTATTCTGGCATTATCTACAAAGCTATGGGCATCCCAACCGAAATGTTTACGGTGATGTTTGCCTTGGGCCGCCTGCCAGGTTGGATTGCACAGTGGAAAGAAATGATTGGCAACAAGGAGCCGATTGCCCGTCCTCGTCAAATCTATACAGGTGCAGTGAAGAGAAATTACGTAAACATCGCGAATCGCGGGTAATCAGTTAAAAGGAAAACCTTTGCCTCACGTTTATCCTTCAGTTTACCACGCAGCCTCGGAATTCAGTCCGGGGATTCATGATTGTTTTTGTGATTGAGAAAGGGAAACTTTTGCCTCACGTTTATCTTTCCATCTATCATACAGCCTCGGAATTCAGTCCGGGGCTGTGAGATCAAATCTTACTACATTTGCCGCAATGTTTATGAGAAACGCGATGTTTCAGGATTCCTTGCAGCCAGTTGTAACTTCGAATGTTTCGACAGACAGTATCGTACTGTTCGATAGTACGGCTGCAGCTTCGGCAAACAGACAAGCATCAAAGCCAAAAGTTGAGGCCAAAGTTGAAGAGCCTGAGATTCTACCAAATTTCTTTTTTACAACTTACACAAAGGATTTTCGTCCGCGACTTCGAAAAACCGATGTCGAAGCTTGGATCTTACCCTTGCTTTTGGGAGCCTTTTTTCTTGCAGCGATCGTAAACACACTTTTCCCAAAAACAATTCGGAACATTTTGATGAATTTTCTCAAAAGAGATGCATTCAGAAAAATTCGAGAAGAAGACAATTTGCTGTATCGACGAACTTTGGCTTTGATGCTATTGATCTTTCTTGTGGTGTCGCCAGTATTTATTTACCAAGTGGCGGGGTACTTCAAATTGAGTACTGCATTCTTGCCCTTTATGCCAGCGTATTGGCAGCTATTTCTCATTGGCGCTGGAATTTTAGGCTTCAAATTATTCACAATCCAGCTGCTGGGTTATCTGTTTAACTGCATTGTTGAAGCAGGGCAATATATTACAGGAATCATCTTGATGAATTGCTTACTCGGTGTACTTTTTATTCCCGTAAGCCTTGGTATCAAGATTTCTGCAACAGAAATTTCTGGTTATTTATTGATGGGAGGCATTGGGCTTTTCTGCCTATTTTACTTTGTAAGTCTACTGATTGGCATCGGTGCGGGAATTCGCAGTGAAGCACTGTCGAAGTTTCATTTGATTTTGTACTTTTGCACCCTTGAAATTTTACCTGTTTTCTTGATCATTAAAACAGTGCGAAACATTTTATAAAGGTGCAGCCAATGAGTTCTGAGAAGAATCCACAAACCGAAGAGAATACCGGAACGAATTCCCGGGAGCAAAAGGTTAAGACCATTTTGGTTTCGCAACCTAAGCCCGAAACCGATAAATCTCCCTATTTCGACCTAGCCAAAAAAATGAATGTGAAGATCGACTTCCGTTCATTCATCCATGTTGAAGGGATTTCGGCCAAAGAATTCCGCAAGGAGAAAATCAATATTCTCGATCATTCGGCAATTATCCTTACCAGCCGAAATGCTGTCGATAATTTCTTCCGTCTTTGTACCGAAATGCGTGTGGTAGTTCCTGAATCGATGAAGTATTTTTGCATCAGCGAATCCACCGCTTTCTACCTGCAAAAATATGTGCAGTACAGAAAACGCAAGATTTTCTATGGCAACCAGAAGTTCATCGAACTGATGGATGTTATCAAGAAGAACAAGACTGAAAAGTTTCTTCTACTTTGCTCAGATATTCACAAAGATGAAATTCCTGAAGTTCTCGATGAGCATAAAATCAACTACACAAAAGCAGTAATTTACCGCACTGTTTGTAGTGATCTTTCCGATTTATCGGATGTAAAATACGATATGCTCGTGTTCTTTTCGCCGTCTGGAATCAAGAGTTTGTTTCAGAATTTCCCAGAATTTAAACAGAACAACACCCGTATTGCTGCGTTTGGTCCAACCACTGCAGCCGCAGTTCGTGAAGCTGAATTAACGCTAGACATCCATGCACCTCAGCCTCAAGCGCCGTCAATGACCATGGCCATCGAACAATACCTCAAACTGGTGAACAAAGGCCGGTAAACCGGACGAATGTACAGTCTTCCCAAATCGGAAATCCTCCGCGGTAAAACCTCGATCGACAAATTATTCGGCCATGGGCAACGCATGAGCGAGTATCCTTTTCGTGTGATTTACCAAATCAATCCATCTTCCGAAGGCATTCCTGCACTTCGGTTTGGAATTGTTGTACCCAAAAGGGTTTCTAAATTGGCTCACGAACGCAACCGCATTAAGCGTTTAGCCCGTGAAGCTTACCGTTTAAACAAACATATTTATTCGGCTGCTTTGGAGGAAAGAGGTAAACAAGTCGATTTTTTTCTTGTTTACACAGGTAAAATCAAACCTGTAAGCGCTAAAATTCACGATAAAATAATCCTAATTTTACAGCGTTTAACGCAAGATCATGACGCAACTGCCGAGTAAATTGGTGATCCTAATTTTTACCATTTACCAACGCATCATCTCGCCGATTATGCCCAACGCCTGCAGATTTCATCCTACCTGTTCGGCCTACGGTATCGAAGCGGTGAAAAAATACGGCGCGCTAAAAGGCAGTTGGCTCACAATTAAACGGATCGTTCGTTGCAACCCTTGGGGAGGCCACGGAATTGATCCCGTTCCATAACATAACGACTTTACACTACACAGTATAATGGGTAAGAAATTCAGAATGTATGCAGCCGTTGCGCTGGTTTCAATTACGGCTTTTGTTGGCTTTAGCTTTAGAGACGATTACTTCGAAATCTCTAAAAACCTCGACATTTTTGCAACCCTTTTTCGGGAAGTAAATCTTTACTACGTAGATGAAATTAAGCCTGGCGACCTGATGAAAACCGGCATCGATGCCATGTTAGAGTCGCTTGATCCTTACACAAACTACATCCCTGAAGACGATATTGAAGACGCTCGATTTATGACCACCGGCCAATACGGTGGAATTGGAGCCCTCATTCGTACCAAAAACGATTACGTTGTAATTGCCGAGCCATATGAAAATGCTCCAGCTGCAAAAGCAGGCATCATGGCAGGCGACGTGATTTTGGAAGTTGAAGGAAAATCAACCAAAGGAAAAACCACTTCCGATGTGGTGAAAATTCTGAAAGGCACGCCCAACACGCCCGTAAAAATTACCATCCAACGCCCTGGTGAAGAAAAACCTATCGAGAAAACGATTGTTCGCGAGGAAATCAAAGTGAAAAACGTTCCGTATTATGGAATGATCGACGACAAAATTGGGATGATAAAACTTACCGGTTTCACCGAAGATGCTGGAAGAGAAGTAAAAGATGCACTCACGAAACTGAAAGAGAATCCAAATCTCGAAGGTGTAGTACTTGATCTTCGCGGAAACCCAGGTGGATTGCTCCGTGAAGCCATCAACATCGTGAATGTATTCGTTGAAAAAGGACTAGACATTGTATCTACGAAAGGGAAAGTAAAGGAGTGGGACAAAACCTACAAATCACTTAACAACCCAACTGATCTTACCATTCCTTTGGCTGTTTTGGTGAATCGTTCATCTGCTTCAGCTTCAGAAATTGTAAGTGGCTCTCTGCAAGATCTCGACAGAGCCGTAGTGATTGGTCAACGATCGTTCGGTAAAGGTTTGGTGCAAACGTCAAGACCGCTCACTTACAACACACAAATCAAGATTACAACCTCTAAGTATTATATCCCTAGCGGGCGATGCATTCAGGCCAAAGACTATTCTCATCGAAACGACGATGGTTCGGTTGGATCGGTTCCCGATTCATTGATCAGAGAATTTAAAACCAAAAATGGACGTAAAGTATTCGATGGTGGCGGGGTGAATCCTGATGTGAGCTTGGCCATGAAAGAATATGCACCTATAACACGCGCCTTGGCTGGTGAAAATTATCTTTTCGATTTTGCTACACAATACCGTATCAAAAACCCAACGCTCGTAGGTGCCAAAGAATTTACAGTTAGCAACGAGCTGTTCAACGAATTTATAGAGTACATCGGCGACAAAGAAATTAAGTACGAAACGGAGAGCGAAGAACTGCTCGAAAAACTCAAGACGGCAGCCGAAAAAGAAAAGTATTTCAGCTCATTTGAGAAGGAATACAATGCCATGAAAGACAAGATGATGCATGATAAAAAGGCCGATATGCTCAAAGCGCGTGACGAAATTTCGCAGCTTCTAGCCGACGAAATCGTGAGCCGATATTATTATCAGCGAGGCCGCATCGAAAACTCATTTGCAACCGATGCAGAAATCACCAGGGCAGTTGAGATCCTTAAAAACAAAACATTCTACAACGAAGTAATTACCGGAAAATACGTTGAAGAAGTGAAAAAGAAAGGCAAGTAATTAGCTTTTCAAACCATTTTGAAGATCCCTTTTTTTAATAAAATTCCACGAAAAACAGGAGGCCGAATTGTGCTTCCTATTTTCCTGCTTTTGGAGCTGGTTTGGTGGTTCGTGGTATTCCTGCTCGGCCGAATCGTTTTTTTGATTTTCAATTTCGAAAAGATCGACAAAAGCAGCAATCTCGAAATTCTGCATTCGTTAGTGTCGGGCTGGAAAGTAGACCTTTCAATGGCTGCCTATTTCTTGTCGCTCAGTTTGCTAGTTTTGATTATTTGGCAGATTTCTGGAAGATCGATTTGGCTAACCATCAACCGATGGATCAATTTCTTTTTGTTGTTTGTTGTAAGCTTGATCCACATTGCAGAACTGCCGATCTACAAAGAATGGAACCACAAGCTCACCTTTAAAGCCATTTGGTTTCTCAAGCATCCCACCGAAGTGATGCACACTGCCAGTTGGTCGCAGCTTTTATTCGGGTCGCTTGGTATTTTGCTACTCGTGTTGTCTTGTAGCTTTGTCTTTCTACGTTTCATCCCAGAACCCAAACGATCTAATCGCCCGATTTTACTAGGGGTTCTCACAACATTAATTGGCTTGCCTTTAATTTTTACCGCTGCTCGCGGAGGATGGAGCCCGATTCCAATCCAGATTTCGGAAGCCTATTTTTCTGAAAACAACACCTTGAACGCTGCAGCATCGAACTCGTCATTTCATCTGATGAGCAACATCTTACAGAACCTCGAAGCTGTAAAGCCTTACAATTTCATGCCCTCTGAAAAGGCTGCTGCCATTGTGAAAGAGCTCTACAAGGTGGAAAAAGACACCACAATTCGATTCATCGAAGACACACGCCCCAACATCTGCCTCATCATTTTTGAAGGTTGGGCGGCCGATGTTGTGGAAGGATTAGGCGGTTATAAAGGTCTGGCTCCTAACTTAACCGCGATGATCAAAGAAGGTGTGTCGTTCGACAGTTGTTATGCATCAGGCAATTTGAGCGACCAAGGCATGGGTGCCGTCTTCTCGGCATTTCCGGCTCAGCCACGCACCTCAATTGT
>CANHIS010000050.1 GCA_947460255.1 Bacteroidota bacterium | reverse complement strand
TCTGCCATGCGCGTCACAGTTATTTCAGGTGTTTCAAATGCATTTTGGAAAAGCGTAGCATAATGTGGCTGTCTACTGATCTTTTCAACCACTTCATTCATATCGGTAATTCCCATTTCGATGTGGTTGGTAATTGGTCTTGAAAACAATGATCTTAAATTCGATTCCCTGCCATCCCAAAAGAACCCTCCACCTAGCATAGCAATTAAATCTACTGGATTCATGCCCAAGCTGTCAAACGTTCCATTTCCGCCAGCGAAAAACGTCCCTGTTGGCAAATTTTGGATTGCCATTGAATTACGTTCCGTTTTCGCATTATTTAACCCAACGCTGAATTGAACATTGTCTGAAAATGCGAATGCTTGCTTATGACAAGAGCCACATGATACTGAATTATTCTTCGACAACAAACGATCATAAAACAGAACCCTACCTAATGTTGCAATATGATTCTTGGTATTTTCTCCGCTGTAGTAATTGTAAACTGTAGATGGCAATTTCGGTTCATTGTTTACAGAAACCTGAAGTACATCTTCTTTGCTGCAAGCTTGAAGCACTACAAATGCTGCAACTGCTATAACGATAAATACTTTTTTCATCTTTCTTTTTTTCTAATGATTCATCACGAGCGACAAGTGCTGCGTAAGGCAAATTTTATTTCTTCAATATCTTCCGTTGGACGATCACAAACGGATTGTCTACAAAGGTAATAGATTGTTTCATTTACCAAAATTCTACTTTCAAACAATGGAATATCGCTTTCCTTTTCGGCTGCAGCGACAAGCAATTCGGGGTAAAAAGGCGACGAGATTTCGCGTGATTTTTCAATAGCATTTGGCCCGGTAACAACCAATTCGAAAGATGGATACAAATCACTTAATGCTAAATTTAACCAATTTGAATATCCTGGACCGTAACCAATTAGTTCATTTTTAACTGTTTGAAGCATTTCGCCAGCTCTTATAATCCAATCTGTTTTGCCAAAATAAATTCCCAATTTTCTAAGGATTATTGCTAGCATTGAATTCGATGCAGGAATCACATTGTCGCTCGTTTCCATTTGTCTTGCAACCCATTCACCGTGCCGTTCTGATGTAAAATAGAGCAATCCACTACCTGCTTCTGGAAATATTTCTAATGTTTTTTCAGTAATTAATTTAGCTTTTATTAAATATGATTCTTTCCATGTTGCTTGATACAACGCAATATACGCTTCAATTAACCACACATAATCTTCTAAGAATCCGTCAATTTTTCCTGCTCCATTTTTCCAAGAATGCCACAATTCGCCATTGCTAGAAATCATTTCTTTTTCAATAAACTGTAAATTCAATTCGGCCAAATTCAAATCATCTAAATTTCCGAAAACTCTATAGCAATCGGCCAATCCTTTCAACATCATAGCATTCCAACTCAGCAGGATTTTATCATCCAAGCCTGGTCTAATTCTGGAACTTCTTAATTTTAATAATTTTTGATTTAATTGAGATAATTCATTCGATGTACTTTCGAAATTCTTTCGCATTAAAATGTAATAATCATGCTCCCAGAATCCTTTTTCATCAATGAAATACATTACATTGAGTAATTCAAATTCCTCGGTATTTAATGCTGCCTTTAATTCTTCAATTGTCCAAACATAAAATTTTCCTTCTACGCCTTCGCTGTCTGCGTCTAATGCTGAATAAAATCCTCCCTCCGGGGATAACAATTCTCGCTTGGTAAATTCTATCGTTTCTCTACAAACTTCCCTGTATCGTTCCTTGCCAAATCCATGGAAAGCATTAGCATACAATGAAAGCAATTGCCCATTGTCGTAGAGCATTTTTTCAAAGTGAGGAACTTTCCACCAAATATCTGTCGAATATCTCGAAAAACCACCGCCCACTTGGTCGTAAATCCCTCCGGCGGCCATTTTGTCTAACGTGAATTGTACATGTTTTTTAATTCTATCGTCATTCGCAATAAAAGCATACCGAAGCAAATAATCGTAATTGTTTGGCAGTGGGAATTTCGGTGCTTTGTTTGGTCCACCTTCATCATCATCAAACATTTCTGCCCAATGATCCATGCAAATCTTTAAATCGTTTAGCGTTAATTTATTGGGGTCCACTTTGATCTTAAACAATTCGGTTTGCTGGATTCCGGCAGATAATCGAGATGCATAATCCAGCACTTCTGCTTTGCTTTCCGTATACAAATCATTTACTTGTTTCAGTACTTTCTGCCATTGTAATTTCGGGAAATACGTACCGCCGTAAACGGGTCTTCCATCGGGCAAAGCGAAACAGTTCAAGGGCCAACCGCCACGTCCACCCATTAAATGAACCGCAGTCATGTAAAGCTGGTCGATATCGGGCCGCTCTTCCCTGTCTACTTTCACACAAATGAATTTATCATTCATCATTTCTGCCGTCAAGGGATCTTCAAATGATTCATGTTCCATAACATGACACCAATGGCAAGCCGAATAACCAATACTAATCAACAGCAGTTTGTCTTCCTTTTTAGCACGTGATATTGCCTCCTCGCCCCAAGGAAACCATTCTACAGGATTGTATGCATGTTGAAGTAAGTAAGGACTGTCCTCGTCGATTAAGCGATTTGGTTTTCCTTTTTCGGTTGAATTGTTCATGCGGTAAAATTAATTTATAATGCATTACAATTTTATCTGCAATTATTCATGTAATTAATAAAAAGAATTATTTAAAACAATTGATTCTCTCAGCGCTATTGTTCCACAATAAAACTTCCTTTTTCATGCTTGTCGTCAGGAGTCGCTTCCCTTTAAAATCCCATGCAATACCCCACAAATTAGCATCAGATTTTCCTTCAAACAACACTTTGCCATCTGTATTCCAAATTCTAAGCTCATCACTTGCAGTGGCCAAGCGATCTCCTTTAGAATTCCAACAAATATTTCTGTATTCGCCCTTGCTTGCATCAATCGATTTCATCAATTTTCCGTCAGCGCTCCAATATTGAAGCAATGAATTATTGATCCCATCACCATAATCACCCACCACAAAGAAATTTCCTGATTTGTGCCAAGCCACAGTTAAAATCAAGACTTCAGCTTCGCGATGCTTAATCTTTTGAAGCAATTTGCCATTTAGATCGGTTTGTAAAATTAGATCGGAAACAAATATGATTTCCTTTTTCGTTGGATGCCAATCAATGCAGGTGATGCTTTTTGTGCCTTCAATTTTAAATTGATTCACCAACTTCCCCTGAATATCAAAAATACTCACCTGACCATCGTTGTCTCCCACAGCCAAATATTCACCCGATTTATCCCACGAAATTCCTCTAGAACCCTCAACTGAAATTCCATTTAATTCGATTTTCTCAAGGGTATTTAAATCAATAATGCAACATTTATCATCCGACAATTGTGTTGCAACAGCCAATAAGTTCTTGGTTGGATGCCATGCCACTTTTGTAATTGTATTCTTTATTGGAAATGCACGGTGAAGTTTGAAATCCTTCATACCAATGATTTTCAAACTATCAATATTCCCTCCTACAGCAACGAATTTCCCATCAAAACTCCAATCGCATGTCCATAAAATGTCATCAATTGATGCCTCTTGCGCTACCGTTTCTTTATTTAGCAACAACCCCAATGCAAACAGAATGATGCGAAAGAGTTTGTTCATTTTCAAGGGATATACAATTCAATTATAAACTCGAGATTTCAATCTCATTTAATTTCCTGTTACCAACAATTTCCGCGCAGCTGCCAAACTACATTTCTGGTATTTGCTATACGCTCCAGCTGCCGAATCACGAACCTTTTCATTACTTTCTTTAGCAATCCAAGAGCGAAATGCTGCCTGTAAAATGTACGCTTCAGGTGCCATTAAACCGGTCGACCAAATCAATGGCGAAGCGCCACATTGAGCAATATATGGTTTGAAATAACTCTTGCTGTAACAAGCCAAAATAATGGTCTCTCTTTTCTTCGAATTGCCCGATTTAAATTGCCAAGTCGGTGTAAAATCCATCAATCCGTTGTGACCAGTAAAGCAAATTAAATCCGAATTTCCACCAAATAACAATTGCTTTCCATTCACATCACAACGCACATCCAAATTGCCCGATGCCGCATCCAACATCGCTTTAACACAGGCTTCCATCTCTCTGCCATCATAGGCTTCAGCCAATAAATACACATCCTCAGTGGCATGCTTAAACAGCAGCCGATCCAGAATTTTTCCATCTTTGGTCAAGGGCACATTCAATTTCTTCCACGATTTATCTCGTGTGAAAACAGTCTTCACTCCATAACCACATCCCCAATATAAATTGGTGTTCGGATCCTGTCCATTGCCAATACCCTTAGGAACTTTCACGATTCCCTGATGCTCATTGTCGCACAAAGCAACAAATACATGAATCAATCTTTGGGAAACCAACAAGTTGGATGCGCCAACTACGAATACTAAGGTGATCAACAATTTGCGCATAATTTTCAGATTTTAATCGGATAATTCAATTCCTACAAATTGTCCATCAAATACCTGCTGATGGTTTTGTAAAGATGTAAACGGTCTTTACCACTTACATTGTGTGGATGTTCCGGATAAATCATGTAATCAATCAAGACACCTTCATCCACGCATTTTTTCACCATTTCCTGACTGTGTTGCCAAACCACTACATCATCCACAGTTCCATGGATCAACATCAATCGATCTTTCAAATTCTTTGCAGCATTGAGCAAATTTGCATCTTCGTAGCCTTTCGGATTTTGCTCTGGAGTGTCCATGTATCTTTCGGTGTACATGATTTCATACAACGACCAATCAACCACAGGTCCTCCAGCCACACCAGCCTTAAACACACCTGGATTCTTCGTGAGTAGGGTAGTGGTCATAAATCCTCCAAAGCTCCATCCATGCAAGCCAATTCGCGCTGGATCCACTTGTGGTAGACTTTTCAAATATTCAACACCTTTCATTTGATCTTCCATTTCGATGGTGCCTAAACGGCCATGAACTGCTTGCTCGAATTCCAAACCACGGTCCGATGAACCACGGTTATCCATCGTCCAAACAATATAACCCTGTGATGCCATCCAACTCATCCACAAATTTCCACCAGCCATCCAACTGTTCGTCACCATTTGGGCGTGCGGACCGCCATAGAGATAAATCACCACTGGATATTTTTCACCCGACTTCATGTTTTTCGGCATGTACAAACGACCATTTAATACCGAACCATCTGATGCATTTAACTTCACAATTGAAGGTTTCGGTAGGTTATAACCAAGTGTTGGATCTACCGAATCCTGTAGAATCAATTCAATTTTTCCATCTGCACTTTTAACCAATGCCGAATATGGATTAAACACACTCGTTTTAGGAATTTCCGCACTGCTGAATTCGTCTATCAACATGGTGCCCGTTGCATTCATTTGAAATCGATGCATTCCATTCGCCATTTGAATTTTAGAAGCCTTTCCTTTCAACGAAATCTTCCAAGCATTGCGCTGAAGTCCGTCGTTTTCAGAAACTGTCACAAACAAATCTTTCCCATCTGCCGAAAATCCATTCATATCAGTTACGATCATCTTTTCTGGACACAAGGCATTCAAAAGCTTGCCATCTAAATTGTACAAATACAGTTGATTGTAACCATTTCGTTCACTCTGCCAGATAAATTGGTCCTTGGTGCCAGGAACAAATACTGCAGGATTTTCAGGTTCAACCCACTGAGGATCGCTCTCTGTAAATAAGGTTTTCACGAAACTACCATCCGAAGTGCGGTATTGGTTCAATTTCATCTCGTTCTGATCGCGGTTAACAACTGCTATCAAAATGTACTGCTCATCGGGTGTCCAAGAAATGTTGGTTAAATACTGTTCTTTCGGCTCGCCGGTTTGCAGATAAACCGTTTTTTCTGTGTTCCAATCATACACCCCAACTGTTACGTGATGGCTCTTTTGCCCAGCCATGGGATATTTAATCGCGTTTACCTCAGCCGGTTTCGTCCCAATATTTACGATCGGGTAATCTGTTACCATGCTTTGATCCATCCGATAAAAAGCAAGTTTTCCACCCATCGGACTCCAAAATGTTCCTTTGGAAATCCCGAATTCATTGCGGTGCACCGATTGCCCATAAACCACATCTTCATTTTGTTCGTTGCTGATGTTTCTCACCGTTGATCCCATCTGAACAAACAAATCGTTCTTCTTGGTAAATGCGACTTTATCGAATTTTTCAGTAAAATCAGTGAGTTCCGCATCTTCACCAAATGCAAGCCTAGATACTTCTTGCTTGTTTTTCAAATTGTAAATGATCTGATTTCCCTTGAAACTGTAGGTGAATCGCTCTTCATCTAACCAAGTGATTTGAGGAAAGCGTTTCAATTCTTTGTTCAATTCTGCAAGGGTAAGAACAGTATCAGGAGTGAACGCTTGAGCTGATGTTCCAACTTTTTCAATGACTTCAACCACCAACTTTTCTTTGGCCACCCAACTTACACGCGAATCGCTTCCAGCCCATTTGAGTTGTCTTAAAGTGATTGGATTTAATTCTGGTTTTCGAAATATCTCATCAATTGTGAGATCCTTTTGAGCTGGCAACACTCCATTAAAGCCCGCAAATAGCATGATGCTAAATGTAATTCTACGCATATCAGAAAAATGTGAAAGCCAAACCTACACAATTTTCTTCCATCTCAATTAGCTGAATTAGTTCTCCTCGCATGCTCGGACTTCAGTCGTAGGCTATGAAGTTTTTGGCTACCTGAACAAACTCAAAGTTCCCATGTACGTTCGGTCTTCACACGCAGTCTTCACTTTCACTCGATACACGTAAACACCATCTGGAACATTTGCGTTTAAGTATCGTCCATCCCAACCATTCTCTGCATCGTCCCAACGGAAAAGCTCCTCGCCCCAACGGTTGTAAATGGCTGCATCAAATTCAGGATTTCCAGTAGTATAAATCTTAAACTCAGGATTCACTTGGTCTTCATCAGGCGTGAATGCATTCGGAATATACACCGGATCATTCTGCAAAACTCGAATCAAGATTGAATCCGTAATCACTTCAGTTCCACAGCCCTCAATCACACACCTCACTACCAAACTATCCAATTCTGAACTCGCTTGAACCTGCAACGACGAGGTATTCACGCCCGATAATCCTTTCACATCGATCTCCTCGAACTCCCCTTCCTCGCTCAAGATTTCCCATCGATACGAAATGCCTTCCCCGGCGGCAACGACGGGCAAACCAAACGAAGCACCCGCGCAAATTGGCGTCGCAGTTGGCTCAGAAAGCAAAACCGGAATGCCATTCACAAACAACAATGCATTCGAACTTTGAACTGTATTGCAAATTCCGCTTACCACACAACGAATTTCCGAAGTGTGCAAATCTGCCGTTACGCCATTCAATTGCAAGGTTGATGTGGTTACTCCAGAAAAAATACCGCCTTCCGTAATTGGCATAAAACCAGATCCATCATTGATTTCCCACTGAAAACTTGTGGCATTTTCTGCTTCCACACTGAAACTCGTATTCTCGCCTGCACAAACCGGCGCTGATGGAATAAAATCTTCAATTGTTGTGTTGGGCAAAATGCTCAAAACCGCAGCATTGCTATTCACGCCAATACCACAAGCTTGTAAAACGGCACGGTAAACAATGCCATCCAAGCTTGCGTTAGTATTGCCAATCAACAAATTATTGCTCGTAGCTCCGCTGTAAATGCCACCATTGTTCAAGGTTTGAAATGATGCGCCTCCGTCGGTGCTGATTTCCCATTGCCAAACCACATTGCCCGGTGCATCAACGGTGAAATTCACAGATGTTCCAATACAAGCCGATTCATTTTGTGGTTGAAGCGAAATGGCTGGTGTGGTTTCAACATTCAGCGTTGAAGGATTCGTCGTGATTGGTCCTCCGCAAGTTCCATTCACCACACATTGAAATTGTGAGCCATCCAAATTGAGTTGAACATTTGAAATGATAAGAAAATCGCTGGTCACCTGAGAAAATGGAGCTGATTCAGTCAAATTTGTGAAGGTCGCTCCGCCATCAACACTTATCTGCCATTGGAAGGTCAGATTTCCACCTATTGCATTGATTGAAAACCCGGCACTATTTCCAACGCAAACGGTTTGATCTATTGTTTCATTTACAATTTCCGCATTCGGCGTAACCTGCAAAACTGCTTCATCGCTTGGCACATCTCCATTGCATCCTCCAGAAACCAAACATCTAATCGTGATCGTGCCTGATGCAACTGCCAATCCACTCAAATTCAGTTGGTTTGTTTGAGAATTCGAATAACCTTGATTCAAATCTTCGGGCAAATCAACCCAACCATTTCCATCAAAAATCTGCCATTGGTAAGCCGTTGCATTGGTCGCATTTACAGAAAACGAGGTAGGAACGTTCTCACAAATCGTTTGATCAACCGGCTGCAACGTAATTGTCACCGATGCGCCTGGCAAGATTTCTACAATATCACTCAACGTCTGACTACCACAGCCATCCACCACCAACTGATATTGATAACCTAAAAATGAATTGTTAGCACCAGCAATGGATAGGGTAGAAGTGCCTCCTCCAGAATACGGAGCCGCATTGGGCACGTTGCTAAAGGTTGCACCACCATCTGTGCTTACTTGCCACTGATAAGTTAATCCGGAACTATTCGTAGTGGCTTCAAAAACAATGGTTTGGCCAACACACAAAGCTGCATCTGTCGGTTGACTTGTAATCGAAGGCAATCCACTCACGTCTAACGTGGCTATCTCCGTTTGAAGAGGAGCTCCACAACTGCCTGATAGTTCGCAGTAAAACTGAGCGCCATCGTAATTGGCAGTTACCATGTTTGCATTCAAAGTCCCCGTGGAAGCCCCACTGAATATTCCGCCATTTTGCACCTGCTGAAATGTTGCTCCATTGTCAACACTGATAAACCATTGAGCTGTCAACCCAGTAATATTTCCAACCGTGAAGCTGGCATTGTTTCCTGCACAAATCGATACATCCAAAGGATCTGTAATATTCAATGTGCTCACAGGTGTCGCAGTAAATGTCATTCGCGCGTCCGCTGGGCGTTGGAAATACTCAACCACCAAATTCGTCGGACCCGACAAACAAATTCCATTCGGGAACAAGGTGTTGGTGCTTCTCAAACTTGACGAATACTGTTGTTCCAACCACGATGATAAAATCCAAGTTGCACCGCCATCCAAGCTAAACCGAATCCCATCATCCCCTTGAATACTAAACTGATAAAATCCCGGAGCAAAATCCTCCGTTCTGAGCAATCGCATGCTGAAATTCTGATTGAAAGAATTGCCGCAATCAATCGAAGTTCCATTGTTCACCGTTCCTGGAGCGCCTCCTGTAGCAGTGAAATTCACATCATACGACAGTGCATTGTAGATCACATGACCTTCATAATTGGTCGGATCGAAAAAGTTCTGAGCATTGATCAAGGCAGGTGTGTTCAACAAGCCTCCAACGGTTGGCGTCCAAGTATAAACATGTCCAAACCACTGCCCATTTCCAGCAGTATTGTTTGCTACGCCTGCCAATGGTGGAACATAGGCTGTAATTGTAATGGTATTGCTTCCGCCACATTGATACAAATCGTTGCTTGTATAACCTGTCGAAGCACGCATCCGAATTGTGTATTGATTGCCCACTGGAGTTGCAACAGGGACAACAACACGCATGTAAAGGTTATTGATATTGCTCGAGAAAACGTAAGGTCCAGCTTGCCAAGTTGCGCCAAGGTTTGTACTAAATTCTGAAGCTTCTAAAATCTGCGCTCCAGCACCAAAGCCGCCAGTGGCATTCGAAAGCTGGGCTTGAACGGTGCATCCAACTGGTAAGTTTTCAATCTGGTTTACTTTGAGTAATAAAGTACCACCTTGGCAAATCGTTGGACAAGCATATGGAACAGGTTCACTTCTCGAAATGTATTGTGCTTCAACTGTTTTCGATAGAAGAAAACCAGTTAAAAACAGAATTAAGATGCGAAATCCAATTGCCATTTATGCTCAATAGTAAATGTTCACGAATCCGCTTATTTCCTTCTTCTCACCGTTTAGAAAATAGCTCACTAAATAGAAATAGGTTCCTTGATCAACCAACTTGTCTTTTTTCTCTTCCCCATTCCAAACAAAATTTTGGTCTTTAGTTTCGAACAAACTGCTGCCCCAACGATTGAAAAGTTTGAAAGAAAAATCTTGTAAAACACACGCCGATTTCACCTGAAAAACATCAGCTTCGCCATCTCCATTGGGTGAAAAGTTTTTCATCACAGGTTCTAAATCGCACACATCTTTTGGCTTTTCAGCAGGTGCTTGAGCATTAAGATTCATCGAAAGGGTGAAACAAATCACCACCAAACTAAAGAGCGTTTTCATACCGCTAAAGATCAGAATTTTCTGTGTTCAATCGACACTTTGAAGGCACTTTGTCACAAATGTGCTACACTTGCAAAGATGAAAGACTTGCAGCGACGATCCATAATACTCCTTTTCCTTTCCGCTATCGCGGGATGGACAACCGCACAAAACGATACCCTTAAAGTGATGTCGTACAACGTGCTACGTTTCCCTGAAGGAAATTCTAACAAAGCGCCAATCCTCCGCACGATTATCAATTATGTTCAGCCTGATGTGATTGGTTTACAAGAACTTACAGAACCTTCAGCTATCGATTCACTTCGGAAATATGCCTTCGATACAAGCATTTACGACAATGCTAACTGGGTGCAAGAATCCGAATTGATGACCAATATCTTCTACAACAAGAACAAGCTTCAATTGCATCGCCAGATTTCAATTGCCACCCAACCACGTCGCACCAACGTGTACACGTTTTATTCAAAGACACAGAATTTTCAACTCAATCCCGATACGGTCTTTTTTACTTGCATGAACGTGCATTTTAAATCGAGTACCGGAACCGACAATGAATCTCAACGTGCTGTGCAAGCCGCGGATATTCGCATTTACATTGATAACCGTCCGCCCGGTGGAAACTACATGTTGCTTGGCGACCTGAATCTTTACAATGCTTCTGAACCTGCTTGGATCAACCTGCTCGAAGATGGTCCCAACAAGCTCAACGATCCAATCAACCGTATTGGAAATTGGAGCAACAATGCATCCTTCAGCGATGTGCATACCCAAAGTCCTAGAACAGCATCGTTCGATCTTGGCGTAACTGGCGGATTAGATGATCGTTTCGACTTCATTCTTCCCAACGATGCCATCATGGATGGCCGATATGGCGTTCGGTATTTAGAAGACACCTATTTCGCCTTAGGAAATGATGGTCAACACTTCAACAAATCCATCATCGCAACACCAACAAACACCAGTGCTCCCGATTCTGTGATCGAAGCCCTGCATGATTTTGCAGATCATTTACCAGTCATTATGGATATTGAACTCGATTACAACAATGGCTTTAATTCAACGAGGACTTTCAACGTAACTGATTGCAATTTTCATCAACTTCAATCGCTGCAACTGAAGCCTGGTGAAACCATTTCATGGACCGATATGCGCGGTTTAACATGGATTGCCCAATCTGAAAACGGGAAAATTCAAACCCCGCAAGTGCCTGGTTTGTATGTGTTGAATTACACATCAACAATTGGAAAAGAATGTAAATTAAAGATACAGGTGATTAAATAGAAAAAGCTGCTTATCAGTGAGATAAGCAGCTTTCAAAAGAATTACTTTAAGCTTAGAATTGCTCTAAAGCAGAGAAGAAGAAACTGCCTTCGATAGCAGCATTCTCATCACTGTCAGAACCGTGTACTGCGTTAGCCTCAATCGACTTTGCAAACAAAGCGCGGATTGTTCCTGGTGCAGCTTTCGCTGGATCTGTTGCTCCGATAAGGTCACGGAAATCAGCAACTGCATTTTCTTTTTCAAGAATAACAGCCACGATTGGACCTGAAGACATGTAGCTTACTAAGTCGTTATAGAACGGACGAGCTGCATGAACAGCGTAAAATTGTCCTGCTGTTTCAGTTGAAAGACGAGTGTATTTCATCGCTTTAACGCGGAAACCAGCTTCATTAATTTTTTGAAGAATTGCACCGATGTAGTTGTTTTCAACTGCATCAGGCTTCAACATTGTAAAAGTGATATTCGTAGCCATTTGGATTACTTGTTTATTGTTTCCGGCGGCAAAAGTAGTAAATGCTGCCCACAATACTATACATGTTCAGCAATCAAATGCTTGAAAATTGCTGTCATCTTCACTTCTGCCTTTGATGCTGCTTTAATCACATCTTCGTGCGTCGTTTCTTGAATCTTTCCATCGATCCCTAAATCGGTAATCACACTAATCGCGAAACAAGGAATTGCCATATGACGTGCACAAATTACTTCTGGAACAGTCGACATTCCAACTGCATCGCCACCAATGATGCGCATGTAACGGTATTCTGCAGGCGTTTCGAAACAAGGTCCAGTAACACTGATGTAAACACCTTCGTGCAGTTTAAAGCCTTCTTTTTGTGCGTAAACGTGTGCCTTTTTGATCATTTCACGATCATAAGGTTCGCTCATATCTGGGAAACGTGGCCCAACTTCTTTGTCGTTTTTCCCAATCAATGGGTTATTTGGCAGCAAGTTGATGTGGTCGTTCAATACCATCAAATCGCCAATCTCGAAATCGGGATTCATTCCACCACTTGCGTTACTCACGAACAAGAACTTAATGCCCAAATACTTCATCACCCGAACAGGGAAAACGACTTGTTGCATGGTATAGCCTTCGTAGAAGTGGAAACGCCCTTGCATCACCACCACATCGCGACCGCCGATTTTTCCAAAAATCAACTTTCCTGAATGGCCTTCAACAGTAGAAACTGGGAAATTTGGAATTTCTTCATAAGGTAAAACGAAGCTGGCTTCAATCTCGCGAACCAAGCCGCCTAAACCTGTTCCTAAAATAATACCTGCATCGGGCTGAAATCCTGATGTCTTTTCACGAATATAATTTACGGTCTCTTGAATTTGTGTCAACATAGCTGAAAATAAGGTTCTTAAGTTCGTCTTCGCGATCAAATCCCAAATCAGTCTGGATCTCAAACCAATGCGAAACATCTTTAGGATTCAGCTTTCCTTCAAGCTTCACCCGATCTTTCCCAGTAGTGAGAATCATTCGATCGCTTGGAACAAACATACTAACATTTTCTTCTATCCTGCCGATATCTTCCTGCGTGTAATCGTAATGGTCCTTAAAAGCAAGGTGTTGCACTTCAGCACCAAGGTCTTCCAAGTCGCGTTTCAGCTGACTACCATCTGCAATCCCAGTAACTAAAATTATCTGTTTGTCACGTAAATCCTGCATCGAAAATTTGTGTAAACCATCAAACGATACAAAACCATCGTACTTTAAAACAGAGAAAAAAACAGGGATCGATTTAGGCACATTTACTTGCTGAATGATCCTGCTCTTTTCCTCGACTGTCATGTTATTTTTGCACTTGGTAATCACAACCACCGAAGCCGAATTTCTGCGGTACCACAAGTCTCTTTCTTTTCCAGCAGGCACCAACCATCGATCCTGATGAAATGAATCTTCTGGAATCAGCAATACATTCAGTCCTGCCTTCACTTTTCGGTGTTGAAAGGCATCATCCAATACAATGGCTTGGGTTTTCGGACGCGTATGTAAAATCTTTTGAATCCCAAAAGTTCGATTTCCGTCAACAGCTACCGCCGCATCTGGAAATGCCGCTTTAAAAAGTCGAGGTTCATCGCCAGTAATTTCAGGCTGGGCATCAAGTTCAACCCAATGAAATCCTTTGCTTTTTCGACCATATCCGCGGCTCAAAAACGCCAGTCTTTTATGAGTTACTAGCCAAGATCCGATTTTCAAAACCATGGGCGTTTTTCCACTTCCTCCCAAGCATAAATTCCCTACAACAATCGAAGGAACAGGCGGTGTGAATGACTTAAATATACCTTGATCATACAGGAAATGACGAACCCGCAATACGAGTCCGAAAAGGAGTGAAAAGGGTAGGAGCAAGGTTCGCCACATGCTGCAAAGAAAATCATTTCGTATCCAATCCGCGCAAACAATCAATAAACAAGCATTAACCCTCATAACAAGGATCATAGAAGATTACTTTTCTGCAGCACTCTTGGTTCGCTGGTTTCGATTAATTTCGTCCGCATGAATTTGCGCATCCAAGAAATTATTCAACAGCTCGAAACATGGGCTCCACCAGCTTTGCAGGAAGATTACGACAATTCAGGCTTAATCTGTGGAGACGCCAACTTACAATGCACTGGCGCCATGATTTGCCTCGATAGCACGCCGGATGTCATTCAAGAAGCCATCCAAAAGGGCTGTAACTTGGTGATAGCGCACCATCCAATCGTGTTTTCGGGTATTAAAAAGCTTACAGGTAAAAATTACATAGAAAGAGCATTGCTGTTGGCGATCAAGAACGACATTGTCATTTATGCTATTCACACCAATCTCGACAATGTGCATACTGGCGTTAACCGTAAGATTGGCGAGATGTTGGGGGTTTCTCATCCTTCTATTTTGCGCTCCGCGGAAGGGCATCTGTTGCAACTCAGCGTATATGTTCCAAATGAACATGCCACTTCAGTGATGGAAGCTTTGTTCAGTGCTGGTGCTGGAGCGATCGGTAAATACGACAACTGTAGCTTCACCCTCCAAGGTACAGGAACATTTCGTCCCGGGGAAGGAGCAGATCCTTTTACTGGAGAAATCGGAGTGCGTCGCTACGAACCTGAAACCCGTATCGAAACGATTCTTCCGTTTTGGAAAAAAGATGCCGTATTCAAAGCCTTAGTCGAAGCGCATCCTTACGAGGAAGTGGCTTACAACTTTGTGAAACTCGAAAATCCCCTACAAGAAACCGGTTCGGGAATGGTTGGCAATTTTGATCAGCCCGTTTCGACAGTGGATTTACTGCACAAAATCAAATCTATTTTCGGTGGAACCATTCGGCACACTGCTCTTTTGAACGATCAAATTACGCGCATTGCTTGGTGTGGTGGTTCGGGTTCGTTTTTGTTAAAAGATGCAATTTCATCTGGAGCTCAGGTTTTCCTCACATCCGACTTTAAATACCACCAGTTTTTCGATGCAGATGGGAAAATTTTAATCATCGACATCGGACACTTTGAAAATGAACAGTTTACAATGCAGCTTATTTATGATCATTTGAAGGATAATTTTCCTAATTTTGCCGCCTGCTTAACGAGCGTTCAAACAAATCCAATACATTATCTCTGAACCATGAGTGTAAATATCGCTGAAACAAAGTCTGACATCACCGTTGAAGAAAAACTCCGCTCGCTGTTTAAACTACAGCTTGTAGACACCCAGATCGACAAGATCCGGATCGTTAGAGGAGAGCTTCCATTGGAGGTTCAAGATCTTGAAGATGAACTTGCAGGTTTACAAACCCGCATCTCGAATCTTGAGGTTGAAGTTGGACAGTTAGATCAATCGATCAAAGACAAGAAGAACGCCATTACTGAGGCGCTCAGCGTGATCAAAAAATACGAAGCACAACAAGGAAACGTTCGTAACAACCGCGAATTCGATTCAATCAACAAAGAAATTGAATATCAATCTTTGGATATCGCTTTGTCGGAAAAACGAATCAAAGAATTTAAAGCTGCAATCGATGCGAAGAATGATTTGGCCGAACAATCGAAAGTAACACTTGCGGATCGTTCGAACGATTTGGATCACAAGAAGGCTGAACTTGCCGACATCGTAGCTGAAACTGAGAAAGACGAGCAATTGTTGATCGAAGAATCAAACATTGCTGCTGCTAAAATTGAAGAACGCCTTTACACTGCTTACAAGCGTGTGCGTTCAAATGCAATCAATGGTTTGGCTGTAGTGGCTATCCAACGTGATGCTTGTGGTGGTTGCTTCAACAAAATTCCACCTCAACGTCAAATGGACATTCGTCTTCGCAAGAAAATCATCGTGTGTGAGTATTGCGGAAGAATCTTGGTAGATCCAGAAATTGCTGACGAAACAACATTATAAGATCAATTTTCAATAATATTGAAAGGGATTTCCGAAAGGTGTCCCTTTTTTTATGCCATGAAACGCCTGCTTCTTTTCTTGATTTTTTTGCTGCCGAGGTTTTCTATCGGGCAGGCGCCAGCATTTAAACTAAGCAGCGAGCTTGTTGAAGCTTATGTAAACATCACACAATTCGATAGAGATCAAGTCCGAAACCATCTTCAGGCGGAAGCCAAGGAAAATCCAGTAAATCCATTTATTGATTATCTATTCAATACCCTCGATTTTTATGAATTTTCGGTAAACGATAATCTTCAGTTTTATCGCCAATCTCTTGCAAGAAGGAGGTTTCGATTAGATCATTTAGAATCTGCTGATCGTTCATCACCTTTCTACCATTATGTTTTGGCCGAATTTCATCTTCAATGGTCGATAATGCGCATGAAAGCTGGAGAAGAAGTTTTGGCCGCCAAAGACCTCAAAAAGGCATTCCAACATTGCGAATTGAACCAAAAGAACTATCCAGATTTTTACCTCAACCTTAAGCCAGCGGCTATGTTGCATGCTCTTGGCGCTGCAATACCAACTTCCTACAAGTGGCTTTCTGACTTGGCAGGCATTTCGGGAAATGGGAAGCAAGCTCAAAGGGAAATTTTGCAATTGGAACAAGAGGTGTTAAAGAACCAGACCTATACGTATCTGCTCCCAGAAATTCGATTTATCCGATTTTTCATTGAGTCGAATCTGTTGTCGGAAGAGTCCGCATCTGTTTCTGTTACACCTAACAATAGTCTCAGTGCACTCACTCAAGGATTGTATTATTTCAAGCAGAAGAACATGAAAATGGCTGCTTCGAAATTTCAAGCATGCGAAAATTTATCAGGCAAAAATACACCTGCAATTGTGTTGTTTTTCCTCGGTGAATGTAATCTAAATCAGTTGTTTGATGATAAAGGTTATTTCGACAACTATCTGAGTGTTTTTCATGGAAACGCTTTCCTGAAATCTGCCTGGAGAAAAAAAGGATGGATTGCGTTTTTACAGAACGATACCCTTCAATACCGTCGTTGCATGAAGCAAGTATTGTTATTGGGAAATACCTTAGCCGACGATGATCGACAGGCGCAATTGGAAGCCCAATCGAATCGAACGCCAAATGTGGCTTTGTTAAAAGCGCGTTTGTTGCACGACGGTGGAGCTTTCCAACAAAGCAACTCAATCATTTCGGCACAAAATCTTCACTTGCGTGATACGTACGATGCAACAGAATTTTGGTATCGAATGGGCAGAAATTTCCAAGGTTTGAAACAGGTCGATCAAGCCCTTCATTGTTTCAAAAAAGCCATCGAAATGGGCAAAAAACTGAATGAATATTTTGCAGCTTCGGCAGCCTTGCAATGCGGTTTGATCTTCGAACAACGAAACGACCGACAGGCAGAAACGTATCTCAAAATGGTTGCGCAATTTCCCGATCATCCATACAAAAAAAGCCTCGACGCAAAGGCCGGGGCTTCTTTAAAAAGATTGAAGATTAAAAATTAGAATCTCGTACCGATCGACAACAACAATTGGTTGCTGTTTACTTGAATGTTGGCAGGTCGATTGGTCGATCCAGCATAGCTGTAAGGGAAGTAAAGGATATCGCGTTTCGTCATCGTGTATGCAACATCAAAGAAAAATGTATCACTCCGATAGCCGAATCCTAAAGAATACTGTTGAATTGGTTTTCCGAAATTCTCATTCACATAAGGAGAACCAGTTAGTTGAAAACCGCCTCTTGCATACAAGTCAGTAAATCTGAATTCCACACCAGCGCGTAAATTGCCTGTGTTTTTAAGTTCACTTCGAATTCGGTCATTTTGATCTAAGAAGCTGTCGGCGTTATCGTTCAGACGAAGTCTAGAATAATCAACCAATTCGTAATCAATCGAGAAAATTGCTAGCTTTTTGTACACTACAGTTGCGCTACCAGTGAATCGAGCTGGCTGACGAAGTTTATAGCGGTATTCACCTTCTGCTTCGTAAAAATGAGTGCCGTTTGCTACTTCTGAATCTATACTTCCAGAATAGGTTGTCCGCATACTGTAATCGAGCGGAAGTAGGGCAGAGGCGCCTAAACGAAGGAAGTCGTTCACACGGTAAATGGCTCCTCCTCGGAGTGCGAAAGAAGTTCCACGATCTTCTTGAAATTGGTTGTATTGCATTTCTACGAACGAAGGAACAGAATCTGTTAGATTTCGCTCGATGAAAGTGTAGTTTCGTTCATAAACTATTCTTCTTATTGCAATTGCACCACCAACATACAAGCGGTTACTGTAGTTTCCCGCGAATGAAATATTGGTTTCTCCGATCCTCCCTCTGCTATCCATTATTGCAGTTTGGTTCATTCCGCCATTTAAAGCGCCGAAGTTGCTAGTGTAACCGTTGCTATCTATGGCTTCGTCTATTAAAAAGGTTTGATATGCGAGCCCTGATGAAAATGGATCTAGATTGTCGGGAGAAACATTGCCTGCATTCGCTACAAACGAGTTTACAATCGAATTGTCTGGATTATCGCCTCTAAACCTCCAATATTCGCCGAGATTGTTTTGCTTGTTGAAGCCAATTGCAAATGTTGTGCTCAACCAGCCTTTGGTTTTTAAGCGATTCGGATTTGGTGTATTTACCACCAAGTGAAAATTCGGAATATTGAAGTTGAATTTTCGATCGTCGTCGGAAGTGCCATAATAAGTGCTGTTTCCGGAAGCATTGAAGAAACCAATAGTTCCTCCAAATTCAGATTTCCTATACAAACCAAGGCCTGCTGGATTCACGCTGGCTACTGAGTAATCACCACCCAAAGCTCCAACTGCTCCTCCCATGCCTGCCGATAATGCTGTACCGCCTGTGATTGTTTGGCTGTATCTAATTGCATCGTCGGTGTTTTGCGCCGGTAATAAAGTCGACATAGTCAACGATATTACCGGCACTATCATCAAAACACTATTCTTAAACATCATTTCTAGGTTCAACGACGTGGACTATTCACTTTACCTCCTGAATTGTTAGATCCTCCGCCACTGCTTCGGATGCTACCACCACCAGAGTTACCTCTTGGTGCACTTTCGAAAGAACCGCTTCTTTGTGGTGCGGAGTTTCTCGGTGCGCTTTCCATCCTGCTACCACCTGATCTTGAAGGTTGATCAAATTGTTGTCTTTGTTGTGGCTGAGAATAATTATTGCGTTGCTGCGGTTGTGCCGAATTGTTACGTTGCTCTCTTTGTGGCGTTTGATAGTTTTGGTTAGAGGGCTGACGCGGTTGTTCGGTTGGACGTTGATAGTTATTTCTAGGCTCGTCAGATCGAGAAGGCTGCTGATAACTGTTACTTCTTGGTACCACAGCGTTTCTTGATTCTCTTGGTTGATTGAACTGTTGCTGCGGCTGATTTGGTCGTTGTGCAGGCGAAGTAGATTCAGGACGACGTTGTTCGGTTGGCGCGTAATTGTTCGGACGCACTGGCTCGTTTGGACGAACAACATTGCCATTCGGACGAGCACCGTTATTAAAATTTGGCGCAGTTTGAGGCTTTACAGGTTCTGAAGGTCTTGTTACCGCATTGTTGCCGTTACCGCGTACTCCGTTCTCATAGTTGTAGTTTGGAGTGTATGGTTGCTGTGCAGGCTTCGTTTGGTTGTTTGGCCTTGCAGGTTGAAGAGTGTTGTCTCTAGTTGGCGCATTCAAATCTCGTACGATTCCACTGTTGATGTTTGCCGGACGGGTAAATGGCGTTTCAGGACGATTATCTGTGCTTGGTTTTGCCATTTGCTGAACTGGAGCACTGCTGTAATTATCTGCCTTTGGCTTTACAACACCTTGTTGGATTAAGTTGTCTTTTCCTGAAGGTGCGATGCTCTGCGAAGGTTGTTGAACAGTGTTTTTCGCTGGAGTGAATGATTCACCTTTGCTTGGTTGAATAGATTGACCAGGTTTTGCTTGTTGAGTACCATCGGTGTTTACCACTGGTTTTCCTGAGCCAACCTCGCCTTTTCCAGGAGAACTGAATTGTGATCCGGGCTTAGATATCTCATTTCCAGGCTTTGCAGAACCAAGCTCAGATTTAGAAGGCGTTTGAAGACTAGAACCAGGTTTGGTTGTTCCGCTACCAGTTCCGCCTGATTGCTGACTAACTGTAGGTTTAGTTGATTGATCAACAGATTGTAAATTCGACAAAACTGGTTTACCTGAGTTGTTTTGGGTAGGTATTCCATCTTTTCCAGCGTTTTTATCTGGTGTGTAGTTAATTCCAATTTCCTTTGAAAACTGAGAAGTTAAATTTGGAGCCACCACGAAACCTGATCCATTTCCAGCACCACCAGTGTTCGGACCATAGTTAATGACGTTCCCGTAAACAATAGTGTTGTTATCGAATGAGTTGTAATAAATCGGATTTGTGTTCATCGAATTCATCATTAAGCCGTAAGAAAGACCCTGATTGAATCCATTCATGTAACCCATACCGCCAAAATTATTGAATCCGTAACCGTAAGGAGAGAATGCATAAGGATTGTAGGAGAATGGCGACATCATCGGATTGTATCCCCAGTTATTCCATCTCCATGGATTATTGAAAGCATAAGGGTTTCCCCAAGAATTCCAACCCATGTTCATGTTCCAGCCATTCCAGGAATTCCAGCCAATACTAACTCCTGGAGACCAAGTGTTCCATCCCCAAGGTGTGTGAGGATTGTAAAAGTTGTAAGTGGAATAGATTGAATTTCCAAAAGCGAACGGATCGTTGTTATACCAAAACATGTTGGTGTAAAACGGATCATAATAATTGAAAAAGCTTCTACGCGGATTGTGGAAACGACGCAGCCTTGAAGCATACATGTAATCGTAGTAATTGTCCATGTCGTAGTCTGGACCATCGTTGTAATAATTGTTTATCACAGTTTTATCATCTCCTTGAGGTGATGGGCTGTAATCATACACTCTGTTGTCGCCTGATGATAAACCTTCAGTTTCATCATAACCATCAATGTTCTCTTCTCTAACAACTGCATCGCGAGATGAAGGAGTAGGTGAAGATTGATTCAGTTTTTTGAGTTGTTTGTTTTCTCGGCGAGCATCTGCCAAAGAAAAATACCGATCGTCTGCTTCATATTTAGCTGCGTTTCGGTTGGTGCTGCAGGATGTACCGATTAACAGTACAATTCCTAAAGAGAGATACAGGAGTTTCATGTGGCCTGTTTTATAGTGAGTGACGGTAATCATGATTGTTCGGTCTTGTTGCGAAATGTGTAAATTTGCCGCAGTACGAGCCGAAATTTACAAATACCATACCACAACTTTTTTCAATGAGTAAGGAGCTAACAACACGCGAAGAGAACTATTCTAAATGGTACAACGATATCGTTACAAAGGCCGATTTAGCTGATAATTCAGCAGTTCGAGGCTGCATGGTAATCAAGCCATACGGTTACGCAATTTGGGAAAAAATGCAACAGGCACTCGATAAAATGTTCAAAGACACTGGACATGTGAATGCTTACTTCCCACTTTTTATTCCGAAGTCATTTCTGTCTAAAGAAGCTGCACATATCGAAGGCTTTGCAAAAGAATGTGCAGTAGTTACACATTACCGTTTAAAAAATGATCCTGATGGTAAAGGTGTAATTGTAGATCCGGATGCTAAACTCGAAGAAGAGCTGATCGTTCGTCCAACGTCTGAAACCATCATTTGGAACACTTACCGCGATTGGATTCAATCTTACCGCGATCTTCCTTTGTTGATTAACCAGTGGGCAAACGTGGTTCGTTGGGAAATGCGTACTAGACTTTTCCTCAGAACTGCCGAATTCCTTTGGCAGGAAGGCCACACAGCGCATGCAACAGCCGAAGAAGCAGTGATTGAAACAGAAAAAATGCTTGAAGTGTACGCCACTTTCGCTGAAGAATTCATGGCTATTCCTGTAATCAAAGGTGTAAAAACGGCCAGCGAACGCTTTGCTGGTGCAGTTGAAACATATTGCATTGAAGCTATGATGCAAGACGGGAAAGCTCTACAGGCGGGCACATCTCACTTTTTGGGACAAAATTTTGCAAAAGCCTTCGAAGTGAAATTCACCGGAAAAGACGGAAAGCTCGATTATGTGTGGGCAACATCTTGGGGCGTTTCTACCCGATTGATGGGTGCTTTAATTATGAGTCATTCTGACGACAAAGGCCTTGTGCTTCCTCCTAAATTAGCGGCATTCCAAGTGGTGATTGTTCCAATTTACCGCTCCGATGAAGAATATACTGCAGTTTGTGATGCAGGCCGTAACATTAAGAAAGACCTAGAAAGATTTGGTGTCTCAGTGAAACTCGACGACCGCGACACACACAAGCCAGGCTTTAAGTTTAATGAACATGAATTTCGAGGTGTTCCGCTGCGAATCGCCATCGGTCCGCGCGATATCGCCAATGGAACTGTAGAAGTTGCACGACGTGATACTTTCGAAAAAGAAGTACTCCAGATTCAGGATTTATCCACTAAAGTTATCCATCTTTTGGAACAAATTCAAAGCAATCTTTACAATCGAGCATTAACGTATCGCGACGAAAGAACCTATCGCACAGATAGTTGGGATGAATTTTTAACCTTGTTAGACAAAGGAGGTTTCATTTATGCACATTGGGACGGCACACCAGAAACTGAGCAGAAAATTAAAGAAATGACCAAAGCAACCATTCGTTGCATACCTTTGGATAACCCGAAAGAGGATGGCAAATGTATCCTCACTGGAAACCCTTCAACTCAAAGAGTGTTATTTGCAAGAGCTTATTAGTATATGCCGACAGCTGAAGAACTGATTATACAAACGCTGAAAGACAAGGCCAGTCTGAAGCAGGATATTTTCAAATTGACCATTGAAACTTTCGAAATTTTCAAGGTGAAACTAAAAGCGGTAGCTCATCGACTCAATGAGAAGGTTCGTGAAATCGATACGAGAATTCTGATCGAGTACCACGAAAGATCACCGTTTTCAATTTACATCCGCACCGCCGGAGACCTCTTGATTTTTGAAATGCACACCAATGTGTTTCTTTTTGATAGTCAGCACAAAGCATGGAATTTAAGCTACGTTGAAGAAGATCCTTCACGGGCATATTGCGGCATGATAAGCATGTATAACTTCTTATCGGATTCGATGAAATACAAACGTGTGAACGATATGGGTTACCTCATCGGGCGGATGTTTCTAAACAAGGAATCTCATTTTGTGGTTGAGGGCAAAAGGCAGATGGGGTATTTGTACAACAATTTCTCGAGCGATGTGCTTACTGAAGATCGCATAGAACAAGTGATTGAAAGCGCCATTTTGTTCTGTTTGAATTTCGATTTGCTAACTCCGCCGTACGATGCAGTTCAGGAAGCTACATTCAATCAGCTCAACGAGAATGCCCAAATGATGAATGCCGTTACAGGTAAACGATTGGGTTTCAGGTTTCACCACGATGACGATCAAATCGAATAATTGGTTCAGTGTTCTGGTCTTCACTGGAACGATATTCCCTTTATCCGCGGTAGCGCAAAACCTCGATTTACGTCCAGTTCGTACGGCTCAAATAAGCAAGCCTGTTGAAGTTTATCCATTAGCAGGAGATTCTTTGGTGAGTTCGTTTTTGATTTATGTGAACGATCAAGTGAGGCCGCATTACCATGAATTGCATAGCGAACACGTAATGGTTTTGGAAGGGCAGGGGATCATGGCTCTGGGAGATTCTGTCTTTACAGTAAATGCTGGAGATTTTTTGTTCATTCCTAGAGGCACAGTGCATTCGGTTTCTAAAACTTCTGAAGTTCCGTTGAAGGTTATTTCGATTCAAGCGCCAAATTTCGATGGAAGCGATCGGGTACCATTTCCACCTAAAAAATAAAACCCCGCAATCACGATCGACTGCGAGGTTTTCGAAACAGTTAAGGTTAGGCTTAACGTTTAATGATTGATCTGCTTCCCGTGAATTCGAGTTTCTTGTTGTTGCTCAAATTCAAGTGGTACACACCAGCAGGCAGTGCCGCAATGTCGAGTCGAACAACGCTTCTTCCTTCATCAATTTTTACTGTCGAATTCAGTAGGATTTGACCAGCAGAGCTGAAAACGGTGAGTGTAACTTCAGCTTTGATTTCTGATTTCAATTCAACATCTACAAATTCGGATGCCGGATTTGGACTCAAACTGATTTCGTTTGTTGTAGGCGGCTGGCAGCTCACAAAAACTGGATCGAAGGCTTCGAATTGCCCGTTAAAGTCGATCTGACGAAGTCGAACATAACCGCCTTTATCGAAGGTTGATGTTACTGTGGCTTCGTAGTTTCTGTTGGTATTTGAGTTTCCAGCACCAGGAAGCGTGTAGATTTTCTTCCAAGTAATTGCATCACTGCTGGCTTCGATGATAAATTCCTTGTTGTTAATCTCAGATGCAGTTGTCCAAGTAACATAAATTTGGTCGCCAGCACAGTCGGCTGTGAAGTTAGTTAGCGTGATCGGAAGCGAGTTGTTATCGCGCGATCCACTTGTCCATGTGGAGAACTGCGGGATGTTTGTTTTGGTGATGAAGTTGTTAGCTAGATCAACAGTTGCCCACTGGAAGTTCCAAACTGCTCCATCGAATCTCCAAAGATCCAATTCTCCTTCGTTGATGGTTCCAAGGTTTGTGTTGAGTTCATCTTCGAAATAGTTGAACTTCATGGTTGCATCTAGATCGTTGTTGTTTGTGGGATGAATTTCATAGAACCTATTGATACCGAAACCGGCATTGAATACTTTCTGAGAATTTCCACGAACTACGGTTGTAGATCCAAAGTTTTCGGACGATGTGAGCTCAATTCCTAAGCCTGCAACGTTCATGTTATTTGGAGCATTGATGTTTCTTGTGGTTGTTATAGTTCCAGTTGTTCCATGAACGCGGTTGTCGGCAGTTTCTCCAATCAAGGATGAATTTGAACCAAGTGTAAGTTGGTTGTTTCTGATGTTTACGTCGCCCATGATGAGGGTGAGGTTCCCGTTTATGGTGAGGTTCCCGTTTAAGGTGAGCTCCAAATCTTCCGATTGTTTGTTCACGATAACATCATGAAGTGTTATGTTGGAGCTTCTCAATTCGCTGTTTTCGCCACCAGAGAATGAAATAGCTTGGTTGTTGGTATTTAGCTGTCCAAAAATGAACAAGTTTCTGTGGAATTCAACAGTTGATGAAGGATTCAAGGTTAAAATTGATCCGGTTAAAATTTCCAAATTGGATTCCACTGCGAGGTTACCAGTGAGTTCTGCGCTTGCAGTTTTTACTTGTAGAAATCCTCGACCAATGATTGATGCACCGCCAGAATTGATGTTTCCAAACAATTCAAGTTTGAAGGTTGTAGGAATGTTAATCATCACACCAGCTTCTAAATTCATGTTTTTGCAAGTACCATTTCCACCTGAGGTAAAGTT
>CANHIS010000049.1 GCA_947460255.1 Bacteroidota bacterium | reverse complement strand
AAGTTCAGGAGTTCACTTGCACAGATAATTTGTATGTGGTACTATCATCGGATGAATTTTTAGATCTGGGCAACGACACCCTTTTGTGCAACACTCCCCAATTTACGCTTTCACAACCTGGTTTGAGTAATTACCTCTGGCAGGA
Organism: Bacteroidota bacterium; assembly: GCA_947460255.1. GTDB lineage: Bacteria > Bacteroidota > Bacteroidia > M30B66 > M30B66 > CAMCXT01. The sequence goes on along the minus strand of CANHIS010000049.1, from coordinate 25,360 downwards.
TGGTAGCGAGGAAACATCGTTTACGACAGTGAGTAGTGGTTTATATACCCTGCAAGCGACCAGTTTAGCTGGTTGTGTTGATACCGACACCATCAGTATTCAGTTTGTAAATGCATCGGTTACGGTAACTGCTACTCCATCATCTATTTTGCTTGGAGATACAGTTCAACTTAGTGCCGCAGGAGGCGAGAGTTACTCGTGGAATCCGGAAGATGAACTTAGCTGCTTAAGCTGTGCAGCGCCTTTTGCCAATCCAACAGAAACAACCACTTACATAGTAACTGCCATCGACTCTTTTGGTTGCCGAATTAGCGACACGATACGCATTGAAGTGGATATTCTCTGCAATGAGCCTTTCATCCCAACGATTTTTTCACCCAATGGCAAGGGGAACCAAGTGAACGAAACATTCTGCATCTTCAGCGACTGTGTGGAGCAATTTAAACTGGTAATTCACAACCGCTGGGGTGAAAAGATTTTTGAATCGGAGGATATTTCTCAATGCTGGGACGGAACATTTAAAGGAAGCGAAGCCGCAACAGGAACTTATGCCTTCAATCTATTCATAAGGCAAATCGACGGTTCGCAAATCAATAAAACAGGAACAATAACTTTAGTCAGATAACTCAAATGAAAAACGCTTTTTACCTTTCTATTGCACTGGCAGTGACTACGCTAACCTTGCAGGCACAGGATATTCATTTTTCTAACACTGAATATGCACCACTCATTTTGAACCCTGCACTGGCGGGCGCTAATTCTCCAATTCAAGCAAATATGGCCTATCGCACACAATGGGGCCAATTAGGAAGCTCGTTCCGCACAACAATGGCCTCTGTAGATGCGCGTATTACCGAAGACAACAACAGTAAGAGCAACTTTCTGGCTTTGGGTTTGACTTTTTTTAACGACCGTATTGGAGAAATGGGGATGGTTACAAATAATGTTGCTTTATCTGTCGCAGATCATATCAAGTTAAACGCTAAAAGTCAGCTTAGCCTTGCTATTAGTGCAGGATATTCGCTCCGTTCATTCGAAAATACTGACGGTATCTGGGCTTCACAATACGATGGCGTTGCATATAACCCTGGATTGGCAAGCGGTGAAGATTTTAACAACCAAAACTTCGGCTATTTCGATGCAGGAGCTGGTTTGCTTTATACATATAACAAGAAGATTAAAGCGATGGCAAAAAAATCAAATAAGCGCGTAAATGTTGGCGTGGCGGCTTACCACATTACCCGTCCGAACAATTCATTCGTTGAACTCGCATCGGAAAAGTTGCCGATCCGTTATTCTGCATTTCTGAATGCCGATATTTCCATTGATGGAACAGATGGCAATGTGATGCCAGGCGTGTTTTATCAACGTCAAGGAACCTTCTCCCAATTATTGCTTGGGACATATTATAAATACAAGTTTAACAATGGTTCAAATTATACAGGTTACGAGCGTCCTTTCGCTGTTTCTTTAGGCATTTTTACCCGTTTGAAAGATTCATACATTGCCAAATTGATGATCGATTGGGATCAGTTTTCGCTTGGTTATGCATATGATTTTACAATCTCTTCATTGACATCAAACTCTAACAGACTCGGAGCAAGTGAAATCTTTTTGCGTTTTAATGTGGGTGATGGTGGAGGGTTCAGATATAATAGAAATTAATTCATCTCCGCTTGTCATGTTGTTGGATTCTTTTGATTTTTTATCATTGTCTATTTGAGATAGTGTAGTAAGTTTTTTTGATCAAAACAGCATCAATGAAGGAGTTGCAAAACTTACAGGGTGTTGTGAAGTAAACAGCCCGACAGACAAAGAAAAACCATAATTTCATTGAATGTAAATATTTCAAAAACAATGCAACATGAATCAAACAAAAAGGGCTTTTGACTTTGATTCAAAAAAAAATTACGGAAATGAATCAAGACAATAGAAGCAAATTTTTAATTCCATTAACTAAGTTTTAGCTCAGATAATTTTAAGTAATAAGTGCAATTATTCTAACCAAATTCTGTTGCGAGAGAAATAATCTAAATTAAATTTAGAAATTAATCTGAAGCATTAATAAATCTTCAATCGATTAATGCTTCAGATTAAACTACAAAAGGAAAGAAAAATCTAAAGTCACCATTTGTAGCGACAACTATATAAAACAATTACCAATTCTTCTTGAGCTCGTCAGATTCTAGCATGCCCAAATAAGAAACATAGCGTTGCTCATGCAGCATTTCACTGTCGGCCATTTCGCGCACTGCACAGCCGGGTTCGTTCACATGCAAACAATTGTTGAATTTGCATTGGGTGGAAAGCAATCGAATTTCAGGGAAATAATCTCCAATTTCGGATTTCTCCATATCGACCATTCCAAATTCCTTTACACCTGGTGTATCGATCATCCAAGTGCCTGGAAATAATTCGAACAATTCGGCAAAAGTGGTGGTGTGCTGCCCTTTTGCATGTGCCTTCGAAATATCGCCCGTTCGGAGATCCAATGATGGATTTACCTTGTTGATTAAGCTCGATTTTCCGCTACCCGAATGCCCCGACATAAGGTTAATCTTGCCGCGCATCCTGTCTTTCAACGCATCGATACCTTCGCCTGTTAAGGCTGAAACATGCAGGATTTCGTATTCGGCAGGCGAATAAATAGCATGCAATTCTTCAACCTTGGCTTGGTCTTTTGGATTGTCGCAGAGATCAATTTTATTTAATAAAATCATCACCGGAATGTGATACGCTTCGCAGGTCAACAATAAGCGATCGATAAACCCTGTTGATGTGCGCGGTGAATGCAATGTGGCGACAATAAATGCTTGTTGAATATTGGCTGCCAGAATGTGCGATTCTTTGCTCAGATTGATTGATTTGCGAATCAAATAATTCTCGCGAGGCAAAATATCGACGATGGTCGTGTGGGATTCTTCAATTTCCAATACCACGCGGTCGCCAACTGCAATGGGATTGGTACTTCGGATGCCTTTAATGCGGAAAAGTCCGCGCACACGGCATTCAAGATTTACACCTTCATCCGTTCGCACGGTAGCAAAACTTCCAGTAGATCGAATTACTAAGCCATTCATTCTTCAACCGGTTTAGCAGTGGTGAAAAATGGCTTTAAATAATCGGGCTCACTGTACGCTAAATCTGCAAAATCTTTTTCTTGGAATTTACGATAAGCTAAATCGATCATGTGTTGGGCGGTCCAATCGGGTTGAAGATCGAATCTGGCAGTAGAATAAGGGCACACAGCCTGATATTTTGGTGCACCATCTCCGAAAAATGCAATTTCTTGGCTTGAATATTCACTGTAGCTTTCAGCATCTAAAATGCAAGGAAAATCGGCAGTGTTTTTTTGGTTTTGATGATCATAAACAGCCGTGTAGACTTCCATTCGGCGAGCATCAATCATAGGAACGACAAAGCCTTTAAAATCTGGAAATGATGCAATAAATCCAGCCGCCATAATATCGAGTGTTCCTAAAGTAATTAATGGGATATCAAGAGCATAACAGATGCCTTTCGCTGATGATAATCCGATCCGCAAGCCTGTGTATGAACCAGGACCATTCGACACAACAACGCCTTGAAGATCAGCATACGAAACCGCTTGCTCGGTGAGCAGTTCGTTAACAAGGAACATGAGATTTTCGGCATGCCGGAATCCGTCGCGGATGACCTTTACACCGAGCGGCTTTCCATCCCCCGACAGGGAAACAGAACACACCGCAGTTGCCGTTTCGAGATGCAGCAGGTAAACCAATGTATTATTCTTTTTTGGTGTAGAGTAGCGCGGCTTCGACTACGACGACCTCCATCGAATCTTTAAGGATTTTCGAAATCGCGGAATATGGCGCAGAAACGACCTCTTCTCCACCCTTCAAACCGGTGAGAATGCGGATATAATCGTTGTCTTGAATGCCTGTTGTAACGCGTACTTTGCGCACCTTTCCTTCCGAATAAACGAAAACTACTTCCTCCACTTCACCAGCTTCGTTGGCATTGTCGATGGCTTGAGCTTCACCTTCGCTATCTGAAATATTCTTCTCTTCTTTCGCTTCCTTGCCTTCAATCACGCGGGTTGTAACTGCCATGATAGGCACAGTTAATACGTTTGATTCGGTTTTTGTGAGGATATCGACTGTTGCCGACATTCCAGGACGGAATGGTGAAAGGTGTGGGCGTGCTGTGTCGACCAAATCGGTGTAAGAGTCGCGCAGAATGCGGATTTTAACCGAGAAATTCGTTACTTGATCGGAGGTGTTCATGGTGATTCCGACGCTGTTAGATGAATTGGCAATTTCGGTTACAATTCCTTTGAATTTACGTTCGCCGTAGGCATCCACTTCTACGTTGGCGGTATCGTTCATTTCGATGCGTGTGATGTCGTTTTCGTTCACATCAACACTCACTTCCATTTCGGAGAGATTGGCAATTCGGAGCAATTCGGTACCGCTCATTTGTGCAGTTCCAACTACACGTTCGCCGAGTTCCACGTTGAGTTTCGACACAGTACCATCGGTTGGTGCGTAAATTCGGGTTCTTCCGAGGTTATCGTTGGCTTCCTTGAGAGATGCTTGCGCGCTGTTTACGGCATATTCAGCACCGAGGACGCTTTGTTTCGCAGCTTCAACATCCGCCTTGGCGCCTTCGTATTGTGCTTTAGCCGCATCGAATTCGGAGGCAGAAATAGCTTGTTGCTCGAAGAGTTTTCTGCTTCGTTTGAAACTCTCATCGATATTGATAAACACCGCTTTTACTTGATTTTCGCGGGCTTTGGCATTGGCCACATTGGCTTTCGATTGGTTAAGCGCAGCAGCTACACGGTCGGCAGCAGATTGAATGAGGTCGGGATTTATGGTGAGCAACAGATCGCCTTTTTGCACTTTCTGACCTTCAGCTACTTTCAGCTCAACAATTTCACCTGAAACGTCGGCAGAAATTTTCACTTCCACTTCGGGTTGAATCTTGCCGTTGGCAGAAACAACTTCAGTGATTGAGCGGTTTGCGGCCTTTTCGACAGCCACTTCAATTCCAGGCTTTTTGCCTAGCCAACCGGCCGATTTTGCAATGATACCAAGTACAATGAGTGCACCTACGATGATGAGAATGTTGCGTGTACTTTTTTTCATGTTTAGAAGCTGATAGGATTGCCCTGATAAAAGTCGAGCACCTTAATACGTAGAATTAATTCGTAGCGCGCCTGTGCAAGTGATGATTTGGCCGTTACAAGTTGATTGCGGGAGTTGTTGAATTCGAAAATGCTGATCACACCAGCATCGAAGCGCTGTTGCATGTAACCGAATGCTTCTTGCGTGGCGCCGAGCGATTTTTCGGCTGCTTGGAAGCGTTCGAAAGCGGCGCGGGCATCAAACCAAGCAGATTGGATGTCGCGACGCAGTTGATTTCGTTGAATTTGCGCATTGATGCGCGCTGATTCAAGGTTGATTTTTTGAATGCTTACCTGACTTCTCGTGCGGAGATTGTTGAATATCGGCAAATTGAGCGATAAACCGAAGGTGCGGTTAAAATTTTGGTCGAGCTGTTCGTTAAAAGGTGTGAGCTCTGTGATTGGAACATCTACATCTACGATAATTGGAACGCCGCCGATACTGCCGAAGTTTTGCTGTTGAGTGGTCGAACCGACGATTTTGCGTGAAAGTTCAGAATATCCTGTTCCTAAACCTCCAAAAGCTGATAAACTTGGAAAATATCCACCCTTGAGCGATTTCAAAGTGAGTTCGGCTGTTTGCACGTTCCAATCGGCACTTTTGATTCCTGGTTGATTTTCGACTGCCACGGTGTACAGTGCCTTTGCCTGATATGGAGGCAATTGCGTCGTTATTTTTTCAAAATCGGGAGCTTGAATATCAAAAAGTTCTGGATCTTCGAGCTGAAGTAATTGCGCCAAAGTGAGCAATGCCAAGCCTTCACGATTTTTCGCGTTAACAACATTGAGGGCTTCATTGTATTCGTTGGCTTCAACTTGCAAAAGATCTCCACGTGCCGAACGGCCAGCATCTAAAAGCAGTTTAGCTCTTTCGGTTTGCTGCTTCGATAAGGCATATTGGCTTTCGGCTATGACCAACAGTTCTTGCGCGAGTAAGGCATTTAGAAATGCATTGGTTACCTGAAGCGCGATGTCGTTTCGAAGTTGATCGTTACTGAATTGTGCAGCTTTACTGCCAGCTTGATTGGCTTGTATGCTCCGCAGATTGGTGAGTCCGTTGAAGAGATTCACGCCCGAACTCACGCTGAAATTTTGAGAAAGCACGCGCTGATCGGCAAACTGATTCGTGAATGGATCTATTCGACGACCGGTGTTGTATGTATGGTTCGCGCTACCATTTAAGGTAGGCAACGCTTGCGCTTTAGATTGCAAAAGATTCACACGGGCCTGATCTACCTGCAATTGATTCTGTGCCAACTGAAGGTTGTTGTTCCAAGCGTGTTCGATAGATTCTTGGATGGTCCAACGCTTAACGGTTTGTCCGTCAAGTTGAACACACCCCAATAGTGCGATAAATAATATGAGTATTGTTTTCATTTAGATGGAGACAAAGGTAAACTTCTCCAAGCAGCACAATCTTATTAAATGAAAAAAAACGTATAGGCAAAATACTCTGTTGGATTAAATCAAAAGGTAGAAATCGTTTACAATGTTGAGTTAAATTCTAATCGGGTATTAAGTTGAACATTCATAAATAGATTTCGAATAGAGCAAATCGAAAATAATCAAGCTAAAATTTAATAGCTACTCATCTTTAATGCAACGTATTGCAGCTCCTGTTCTTTTATCGACGAAGTTTTGATTAATACTGCCTTCTTGAAAATAAAAACTGCGAAGAACTGAAAAAGTAGAGTTAACCTCATTCGAGGTCCAATAGAATCCTTTTACCCTTAATGAATCAAATGAACCAGATGGTGATCGAAATGATACGGGTAATGCTGCAAAACCGCTTTCATTAGTGGCTGCAGTATTTGGAGAATTCCAATATTGCGAACCAATTGCTTTCATTTTACCACCTGCAATGGAGTCTCCTCCCAATAATTCGACGAGTGTGTCCCATTCAAGATTAGATGGAACATGCCAGCCAACAGGACATACCTTGCGAGGATCTGCCACCACAAGCCAATTGTAAAGCTTCCCATATGGACAATTGTATTGAGGATCATCGTAGAAATAGCACCACCTGCTAAGATAAAGTTCCCATACATTACTGACGTAATCATTGTTTATTGCTTCACCATTTCTATAGATACTGGTTCGTAGGTTTTCAGCCATCCATTCTTGTTCTCCAATGGTAATTGTTTTATACACATTGCCTTGCTGATCGGCCATTACGCCGTAATATTTGCTAGCATCATGCACATTGGTCGCACCACACGTGTGATCACTTATTCCGGTTTGACCAATACCGTTATTTGCGGCACTTATTCGAGGAATTTTAACAAAGCCTCCATTTTGCATAAATAGGGTATCACCACTTAAAGATACTTCTAGCTGTTGATTATCTGGTGCTTGTTTAGCAAATAAAGCGTAAGGAACACTCATCATTTGAGAGAGACTCATTATCGAATAAGCATTCCCTCCAATTGGATCCGTTTCCGACTGAATAAAGTATGGTCCATTTGACCAATTAATACTGGTTATGTCACCTGAAATAATATTTCCATTTCCCACCTGTAATGATATTAAACCATTAGCATTTGTTGTTGGCGTATGTATTTCGGAATAAACGATGGTTCCTGTTTCACTTCCTTGCAAAATGCTAATTTTTACACCTACTTGTTGGTTGATGATCAATTGATTTGTAGCGTTTCTGATAACAGCTTGGTATGAGAATTTATCAGGAGCCTGGGCAAATGCAACCAATTGATTTAAAAATACAATAAGTGTCACCAGAAGTTTTAAAGTGCTTTTCATGGCTAATTGTTGACTTGATTGATAAATCTGCATGGTCTAAACTCAGTTATAGATTGTTTCATAAAAATCTTTCACAATTCATTTATCACAAATTCAATAAAAGAAATTTAATGTTTCTCATTGTATTTAGAATGTGTGATCTTAAAGTTCAATTGTAGAATTTGATTGAATTAAGACAGTGTTTTATTTTCTGATTTCTAGACAATCTTAAAATCGATGAAGGCTTTAAATTCTCTAGCCATTAGTCTCTAATACAACGAATAGAATTGCCTAAATTTTTGCTAAAAGAACCTCCAGAAACAGACCCAGATTGACCAGAAAGATTTCCGAAAAATGCATAGTCAAATTCATTTTCAGAAGTAGTCCACCAATTTCCTAATTGTCCAATTGAAAGAAATACACCATTGTTATTACGACTTCCTCCCGGCAGACCAGAAAAACCGGTTTCATTTGTTGCTGCAATATTGAAGTTTACCCAATACTGATTTCCGGTTGATTTCAATTTTCCTCCTGTAAAAGGATCGAATTCTCCTCCTAAATAGCTAGCGAGCGAAGTCCATTCATAATCGGCAGGAACATGCCAACCTGTTGGGCAAACATTCCGAGGATCAGTTACTGTATACCAATTGTACAACTTCCCATAAGGACAATCAAATTGTGCATTGTTGCTATAATAACACCATCCTCCATCTGTAGTGCTAGCCCATTGGCTATTGCTGGTTACATTGGGTATTGGGTCTCCGTTTCTGTAAATGGTGGTTTTCAGGTTTTCAGTCATCCATTCTTGATTACCAATAGTAATGGTTTTATAGATGTTACCTTGTTGATCTTCCATGACACCGTAATACAAGGTAGAGTTATGCACGTTGGTAGCATTGCAAGTATGAGCACTTATTCCCGTTTGTCCTAAACCATAATTTGCCGCACTAATGCTAGGAATAATAACATATCCACCATTTTGAAGATAAAGCGTATCGCCCGTTAACGAAACGGTTAGCTGCTGCTGGTCTGGCGCTTTTGATGCATATAGAGCGTATGGAACGCTCATCAATTGAGATGAACTCGTGATGGTATATGCATTTCCCCCATTCGGATCTGTTTCTGACTGAATAAAGTATGGTCCAATTGACCAATCTATACTTGCTATACTTCCACTAATGGTGTTGCCAGAACCAACTTGTAAGGATACCAATCCATTCACATTGGTTGTTGGCGAATGTGTTTCAGAATAAACTGCAGTACCAGATGCACTTCCTTGTAATATAGTAATCCTTAAACCTACAGGTTGATTACTGATTAATTGGTTGGATGCATTTCTTATGGTTGCTTGGTATGAAAATGTTTGCGGGGCTTGGGCAGATGAAATAAATGGAAGCAAACAAGCAAAAAAAGAAATCAGATTTAGTAGTGAATTTTTCATATCTCTATACTTTTAAATTCCGCTCAAAACAAATTGAGTAAAACAATTGCCATTTCAATAAGCAATGTATAGATACTAATTCAGAAATCAAAGTGTGATTTGCACTTTCAGAAATCGACCATTAATTCCACAAATAATCCAAGATTTGGCAATGAAAAGTGTGCACAATTTACCCAGTTCATGCTACGATTAAACCATTCAAACGCTAAATGCAAGAAAATACAAAGCCGAACCCGATGGTCAAAGCAGTTCAATGACTTACACAATCGAACTTCACTTGTTAAAGTGATTTTTTTGCAATACCACCGATGACCTGCAGAAACAGGAGTTGAATCGTTTCTGCGAATGAATTAGAGAAACTTAAAGTCTCTTTAAATCCTTCTTTCTATTTGAACAACCACTTATACAAGTCGTTTCCGTTGGCAAATACCAACAACGAAAGCAAAAGAATCATCCCTACCAATTGTGCCCGTTCGAGCAGTTTCTCAGATGGCTTTCGACCAGTAATCATTTCACCAATAAGGAAAACCACGTGACCACCATCTAGCGCTGGAATCGGTAGAATGTTCATGAATGCCAACACGATCGACAAGAAAGCTGTGAAGCTCCAGAATTGACGCCAATCCCAATCTTTGTCGAACTGCTTAGCAATCGCTGCGAAACCACCTACTTGCTTAGCACCTTCCTTGGTGAAAACAAGCTTGAACTGTTTCACATAATTCGTAAGGGTCGACAATGCTTCATTTATCCCCGCAGGGAAAGAAGCGAAAAAGCCATATTTAAGGGTTTCTACTACAATGAACTTCTCGGGTCCATAAGGTGCGAAGCCAATTTTCCCTTCTGAATTGATTTTTAGTTTAAGGTTCAAAGTGTCTTTTCCACGAAGCACAGTCACTTCGGTAGCTTTCCCTTTCTGATTTTTCAACTCATTTTGTAAATCGGAGAAGTATTTCGTAGAGACGCCTGCAACAGCAATAATTTGGTCGTCTTTGCGCAATCCTGCTTTGAAATTTTCTGTTGTATCAGGAATTTCGGCAACTACAGCTGGAAATGCAGGGAAAAATAATTTAGGTTCTTTTTGACCAATCACCTTTTCTGCGAAATCTTTTGCCATAGGAATCTTCACCTCTTCACCACCACGATTCACCATCACAAAAGTTGGATTATCGAGCAACAAAGCCAGATTCGCTTCTTGGAAATGTTTCGGTTTGGTGCCATTTACTTCAAGCAATACATCTCCGGTTCTAAATCCAGCCGAAAGCGCTAAGCTGTCGCTCACCATGATACCATCTTTAGCATTCTTAATTGGAAGGATTTCCTTTCCCCAAACGAAAAGAACCATTGCATAAAGCAGCATCCCAAGAATCAAATTCACTGTAACACCACCAATCATGATAATCAATCTTTGCCAGGCTGGCTTCGATCTAAATTCCCACGGCTGTGGTGGAAGCGCCATCTGTTCTTTGTCCATCGATTCATCCACCATACCCGAAATCTTCACATAACCGCCCAAAGGCAACCAACCGATTCCGTATTCGGTATCTCCTTTTTTCACCTTGAAAAGCGAAAACCAAGGATCAAAAAAGAGGTAAAATTTCTCTACTCTGGTTTTGAAAAGTCGTGCAGGTATGAAGTGCCCCAATTCGTGCAGAATCACAAGAATTGAAAGGCTGAGGATCAATTGGGCAATGATGATGAGAATGTCCATTCAGGAATTAAATAAGGTTTGCAAAAGTAGGGATTTGATTGATGTGCTTGGGGTAAATCAACGAACCATTTGAATAGCTTTCTCTTTGGCCAATTCGCGGGTTTCACGGTCAGTATTCACGTATGTTTCATACGTTGGCTTGGCAACAAACGCAACCGTTTCCATACAATGCTGAACCAAGTCGCTCATTTCGAGGAATCCAATTTGGCGATTCAAAAATGCTTCAACTGCAATTTCATTGGCGGCATTTAGGATGCAAGGCATGTTTCCACCTTGGCGCATAGCTTCAAACGCTAAATCGAGATTTCTAAATGTCTTTCGGTCAGGCGCTTCGAAGGTCAACGAAGGATAATTCAGAAAATCGAATCTTGGGAAATCGGTCTGCAAACGTTTTGGATAGGTTAATGCATATTGAATCGGAAGCTTCATATCAGGCAAGCCCATTTGAGCTTTCATCGATCCATCGTTAAACTGCACAATGCTGTGAATGATACTTTGGGGATGAACAATCACATCAATCTGATCTGCCCGAAGGTTGAACAGCCATTTGGCTTCAATCACTTCCAAACCTTTGTTCATCAATGATGCCGAATCGATAGTGATCTTGGCGCCCATTTCCCAATTCGGATGCTTCAAAGCTTGCTCCCGTGTAACTGTTCGCAGGAAATCTGTGTCTTTCCCTCTAAACGGACCGCCAGAAGCAGTGAGATAAATCTTTTCGATTTTGTTCTCCCATTCGCCGGCAAGGCACTGAAAAATAGCTGAATGCTCCGAATCTACAGGATAAATATTCACACCATGCTGAAGCGCCAAAGCTGTAACAAGTTCACCTGCCACGACCAAGGTTTCTTTGTTCGCCAAAGCAATGTGTTTCCCAGCTTTGATGGCTGCAATTGTTGGTCGCAAACCAGCATAACCCATACAAGCAGTGAGCACGATCTGAGTAGATTCTTGCTCCATCATTTGTACGATGGCATCTTCACCAGCAAAAACTTTAATGGGCAAGGCACTCAGCGCATCACGAACCTGTAAGTATTTGGTTTCATTGCCAATTACAACGGTTCCTGGCAAAAATTCGATGGCTTGTTTGATCAGCAAATCGGCATTCGAATGCGCAATTAGGCAGTCAATTTCAAAAGTATCCGGATTTGCACGAACTACATCAAGTGCCTGTGTACCAATAGACCCAGTAGATCCAAGGATGGTGATATGTTTTTTCAAAGTCGTATGAAGAGTAATTGCAAAGAACGAAAAAAAGTAGGAGCGCGCGCGCATAGTCTTGAGTACTGAGTCTAAAGTCTTGAGTATAAAGTATAAAGTACTGATTCTAAAGTACAAAGCCTAAAGACTCAGGACTAAAGACTAAAGACTAATCAGAGCGCTCCCCTTTGGGTCACGTGCTTGGCTATAGCCCCGGGCCCATCAACCCTGCACTAAAGTACAGGGCTGCTAATGCCCGGGGGCTATTTGCCTCGCCCGTTAGCGCAGCATTTCGATACAGTATGAGTTTACGTTACAATTGAGAATTTAGGGTAAGTGCAGCATTGATTAGAGCCTCTCCTTAACCATCTGCACAAAAGAGGGAACTGCTTCACGTTTTTAATCACCGGTCTGAAGTCCGAGGTTGCGGGATGTATGGATGTAGATTTTAGTAGAAAAGTTTGTGTGCATCTAAATGCCTCATACTACCGAGTTCTGTCCCCTCTCTTCTGCACCTCTCCCTAGCCCTCTCCACAGGAGAGAGAACTGCTTCACGTTTCACACTGGTCATTGCATATAAACATAGGCCCCCACTTGTAACTATGATGTCTATCACTACCGGGATCAATCCCCTCTCTCTGGTGGAGTGCGGGTTAGGGAGAGAGGTGATTTGTACCTCTCCAAAAGAACGGAAACTACTTCGCGAATCACTTGTGTTTTTACGTATAAACAAAAGCTCCCACTTGTAACTAAATGCCTCTCCTTACCGGGAGCAATCCCCTCTCTCTTGTGGAGAGAGGGTTAGGGAGAGAGGTGATTTAAAAGTTCAGCCCCAAACGCCTCTTGGAAGTATCGAATTGTTCGAAGCTCTTGTTCGCAGCTTTCGAGTTTAACTTTTGCTTGGATTACCTTTTTGAAGCTTTTGTCGGCGTGTATTTCTTTGTGCTTTCTGACCAAAGATTTTGATACATCCTGCTGAATGCTTTTTTCGGGCCATGGCACGGATTCTAGAATTTTTAAACCGTTCAGTTCTGTAAGGACTTGAACGTATTTTTCGAATTCTATTTCCAACTTGTATTTTGCGATGTTAATCTCTTTCACCAATCTCGCTGCTCTTTTTTCAAGGAAGTTGAATGATTGGGCATTTAGCTGCAAATGGTTTTTTTGAAGTTCGTTCGGAATCGGAAAGCCGATTTCAATCAAGCGAAGTGTTATTAAGTGAATCGTTTTTACTGCTTCGGCTGGCACGGATGCTCTACTGCCATTTTCCACCAGGGTGATGGTAGCTTTCGAAATGTTGAGTATTTCGGCCATTTTGGATTTGGAGATGCCTAACATCTCGCGGGTGCCTCTAGTATTCATTGGACATGCGCTAAGTGTAAACTAATTTAACGAGAAAAAATTTTCGTTTACACTTTTGTAAACAGATTTTTTTTCTCGAAGAGATTGTTTACACTTTTGTAAACGAATTTATTTTTCGAGCATGGGAGTTTACACTTTCAGATTTTGAATGAATTGTTCTTTTGGGTAAAATCTAGGTTTGAACGGAAGCCGTTTTAGTTTTTCGTTCAATTGTAAAGTGCATTAGTACCGGCGTCTAATTTTAAATCCGTTCGTTTTAATTACCATTTCTTTCAGCAGCCTTATTTCTTAGCTTGAAGGATTTAAAGCTGAAGCTCTCACAAGAAATTCTTGAAGGCATTCATTTGATGTTTTAACAAATAATTTATTCGATAAACTTGAATAAACTACCTTCATTTAAGCTCAATCGGCCTCCAATACCGAGAAAAAAGGTTCCTTTGAGCGGGTGGTTTTCGTTGGTAGGAAATAAATGGGCAAAATCGAGACGAAATCCTGAAAAGCCGATGCCTAAGCCGGCTGTTACGAACTTTCGGTTTCCCTTGGTCTCATGTTCATTGAAATATCCTCCTCTGAGTGCGAGTAACAATTTATTATCGACAAGACTCCATCTGGCTTCTGTACCGAATTGGTGAATAATTTCCCTTAACTCCTCGCTAAATCTGCCGGGAGCATCATAAAAACTTTGCACAGCGCCCCGTAGCGGACTCACATTGGGATCTAAACCGTCAACGATGACTGGATAACCATTGTTTAAGGTGTAAATTGGAGGTGTAGGTACAAGTGCTTTAGTTGCTTGGTAGGAGAAATCTACTGCGAAGTATTGCTTGTTCTTCATGTTCCACTTCAGGGTGAACAGCGAGCCGATTCTCAAGTTTTGAGGAAGGAAAAACCCATTGGCAGTTTCCGTATAGCGAATTTTATTGCCCAGGTTTAAGACCGAAAGTCCGGCATTCCACTTTAGGTTAAAGGAGTCGATTTGCAGAAGTGTTTTTCGATAACTTAATCCAAAATCGCCCGCTAGCGCATTGGCTGGTTTTGTATTTATACCTTGAATAGAGGAAATACCATTAATTAAATTTGAGTGAATGTAGGTTAAACCTGCACCCAGAGAAAGATGTTCCGATAATCGGATGGCATATCGAATTCCCGTAAAGAATTCAAATGGCGTTGCTGAACTTATTGGGTTACCTAAGATATCTGTAACGATCGATTCGGGTAGTAATAAATACCTCGACGAAAAACCGAAAGCATGCTTGCCCTTTGTAGCGTAAACGCCCGATTCAAAAAGGCGAGATTGGGCAACAGACTCGGGCGCGTGCGAGGAGTAGTTGAGCAATTGAAACCCAACCACTTTGTTTTTGGAAGCAAGTAATGCAGGATTTTGATCTAGGCCATTTTGCATATTCAACTCTGAGGCTACAACTCCCACATAGCCAGAAGCCATTGCCTGAGGATTGGTGAGGATTGCTTGCACAGGAGCTCCTGAAGGCGTTACAACATTCCCAAAGGTGTTGCTATTATTAACAAAAATGATTTGGGCATGCAATGTTCTTACAAGGAAGAACAGAGAAACTATTGCGGTGGTCTTGGAGAGGGTAAAGTTGATCATCGTATTTACAAAAGAGTTGAATTAAATGATTGTTTTTTTTTACCATATTTCAATTGAAAATCTGGTTTTAATTGCATTTTTTGGTGAATGAAAAATTGTAGGCATTTTTATGAAGGCTTTAATTTAAAGAATTGCAACCTTGAAATTGTTATATTTAATTATGTTGTTTTTTCATGCATGTTATTCCACTTTTTTAATGCGTTTGATGTAATCTTCCATGGCTTTTTGAACAATTAAATCCCAATACTCGGGTTTCATTTGCGATTGCCATTTGAATTCATCTGTTGGGTTATTAATATGAAGGCGAGAAAGGTAGATCTCTCTATTGTAAATAATATTATCCTTTTTTACTATGTAAATTATCAATTTCATAAAATCAACACCACCCCAATTTCTATAAGAAAAAGTATAACCACCATT
The DNA here is from genome assembly GCA_947460255.1 of Bacteroidota bacterium. Taxonomy (GTDB): domain Bacteria; phylum Bacteroidota; class Bacteroidia; order M30B66; family M30B66; genus CAMCXT01. The sequence continues at coordinate 9,717 of CANHIS010000049.1, read as the reverse complement.
AATTGAATAATATCTAGATGTAAAGACATGTATTATTGGGAACAAAAAAATCGAATCTGAACTACTAATCAATTCGTGTAGTTCATTCCTTTTTATATTTTTCCCTTTTATAGTTCCTTGCCCAGCTTTTAACATAAATGCTACATCTACAACATTTCGCTTTGGTTCAATGTATTCCATTTTAAGGTTCAAATTATTCAATGCATTCCTAAATAAATTAAATATGCTATCCTGGCCTTTCGTTTTATCAGAATTAAATTTTTTAAATTGATAACTTGAGTCATTAAAGAATATAAAATTCTTCACATAAATCGCTTCATCAGTGTAGCGCTCTAAAATAACTTTTGATTTTTTGCCATTGGCTAAACTCATTCTGCCATTACTTTTACATGAGTAAAAGGTTAGAGCAATTAGAAAAAAGATGATTAATCTAAAAGACATTGAATTTAGAAATAAGTTGTGAATAGATATCCAAAATTCTTTAAACCACCTTTTCCGGCCTTATCCGCGAATCCTGTCCATTTGGATTTACCGTATTTTGCATAGCTACTTAAGGTAAACTCTGCAAATGTTCCTAAACTTCGAGTGGCAAAATCACTGCCTGCAATAATGGAGTTAGTTTTGCTAAGATCTAGTTTCCTAAGTTCATCTTTCCCCCATCCTTCAAAGCCTGCCACTAACAAACCATTGGCCGCGCCGGCTCCAAAAATTTCAATGTGGGCATACCAAGGGGTTTCGAGGAATTTGTCTTCTTTGTCGAAGGCGTAGATGGCATTGGTGAAAGGTTGCATGTTATTCCTCCTTTTTAATGCGTTTGATATAATCTTCCATGGCTTTTTCCACAATAAGCCCCAAATGCTCCAAGCGCACATCGGAGCGGTAATCGGTAATGGCAGGACCGGTTTGGGTATGAAGTTCGGAATAGCGAACAGCGCGCTTGTAGATTACTTTTTTGTTTTTGATGATGAACACCATTGCTAAATACTCGGTCCATCCAAAAAAGTCATTATCAGGTGTAGGATAAAAAGCGCCAACATGGTATCGGCTTGTTGTATATGAATAGATTACTGGAAATATGTAAGTTTGCGAATCTACAATATGGCTTAATATCATTGTGTTATGAATATTCCTTGGCCTTAAGATATTCCCCATCTTTTCAATAATTGCTGGTGTTACTTTATTTTTTAGCGAATCATCAAATTGTATTTTTAAATTTGAATTCAATATCGATTTTTTTGTCCGCCATATAACACTATCCTGATTCTTCAAAAAGTCAGAATCCACTTTCCTAAATGCCTTATCTTCATTATGGTAATAAATAAAACTTGAAAAAATCAAAGGTTCGGATAAATATTTTTTTTGAATTCTCTTAGATCTGATCCCATTATGAACCCAAACATTTCGGTCTAGTATATCGCAGCTGCAAATAAGCAATATAAAACCGATGAATAACAACAAAAGAAATCTTGGCTTCATTTTCTAGTAATATGTTGTGAGTAGATATCCCAAAACCTTCGGCACACTTTTACCTGATTTTTCTCCATAGCCTTCAAAACTTAAGTATTTGTACTTTGACTTTGAAAAGGCAGTCATACTGAACTCGGCCGTAACCCCGATACCACGTGCCATAAATTCAATTCCAGCTTGATAAGTTTCACTGCTTTGTGCTTTCAAAAATCTAAAAATCTCACCCTTACCTTTCTCAAATCCACCAACTAAAGCCCCATTGGTAAAGCCCGCCGCCATAACGCCAATGTTCGAATACCAAGGAGTTTCGAGGAATTTGTCTTCTTTGTCGTAGGCGAAGAAGGCCTTGGTGAATGGTTGCATGTTATTCCACTTTTTTAATTCGTTTGATATAATCTTCCATGGCTTTTTCCACAATAAGCCCCAAGTGCTCCAAGCGCACATCGGAGCGGTAATCGGTAATGGCAGGACCGGTTTGGGTATGCGAGTCCCAATAACGAACAGCTCGTTTGTAGACTACTTTTTTGTTTTTTACAATGAATATGATTACTGTATATCCGCTTGTTCCATAATAATCATTTTCAGGAGAAGGAACAATAATTGAGACATCAGAAGTTCGAATTTCTTTGGCATGAATTACAGGAAAAATATAAGTTTGTGAATCCTGAATATGCTGTAAAATAAATTTATTTTTTACAAGTCTTGGGCGCAGAGAGTTGTCCGTTTTTTGAATGAATTCTAAGGATGATTTGTTATCATTAGGCGAGAATATTACCAGATTTAGATTAGTTTTAAGAAGAGTGGTTTTCGTTTGCCCCAAAATACTATCCTGATTTCTATATGGATCAAATTCGAATTTATTTCTTAATCTATACTCATCATAGTAATAAATATAGTCCTTCAAAATTAGTGGTTCTGACTCATATTGCTTTAACACGCGTTTAGAGCGTATTCCATTATGAACCCAAATATTAGTATCTAACCAACCGCAACTGCAAAGCATTGAAGTAAAAGCAAATGCTAAAAGAAAAGAGGTTTTCATCCCCATACTTAGTATAATGTAGTGAGTAAATGGCCAGCTAATTTTGGTAGACCTTTAAAATATTTTTTATCAAATTCATAAAAGCTTATTGATTTGCCTTTGGACTTTGCAAGAGAGGTCCCGCCGAATTCAATTGCAACAGCTGCGCTTCTTACTAAAGCATCAGTGCCGTATTTAAAAAGTGGTTTTTGTTGTAAATTCAATAAGTCAAAAACCCCATCTTTCTTTTGCTCAAACCCACCAACCAATGCGCCATTTGCAAAGCCCGCCGCCACAACGCCAATGTGGACATACCAAGGGGTTTTGAGGAATTTGTCTTCTTTGTCGTAAGTGAAAAAACAAGTGGCAACGTTAAGCATAACTTCTGTTTATTTCATGCGATTAATATAGTCTTTCATCGTCAGCTGCACAAGGGTATCGAAATGTTCTTGAGTTATTAAGTTAACAGGCTCTAAATAATGATTTACATTCACACCAGAAGCAACATAAACTCTCGACTTGAAATAAATTAATTTCTTGTTTTTGATGATTATAATACCCAACTCTAAATTAAGACTTTTACTAAAACCTCCACCACCGAAGGCTCCCGTAGAAGTAATGTAAGTATTGCGCAGTGTTACATAATCATAGTTAATCATTGGAATTAAGAACGTACTAGTGTCACTTTCTGCAAAAGAGAGTAAATCGGAAATATTAATGCGGGAGTACTTAATACTCCTATTCGGGATGTATGTTTGATTACAGTAGATTTTACCTTTATAAAAATTAACATTAACTGGTAGTTTCTTTAATGAACTTACAAAATAGTTTAAAACACTATCACGATTAATTTCAATTTTTCTATTTATTAATGCTCCAACGTTGGCACAAACGATAGCCTCCTTTATTGTAATTGGCTCCGATTTTGAATATTGCTTTTTTACCTTATGGTGCCACATATTGGTTTTTCTGTATTGGCAAGCTGAATTGGATACCGCCAATAAGATAATGATTATCAAATACCTCATTTAAAACTATACATTAAGGCATTGAACAATGACTTACCAGCACTCACACCCATCTTAGCCGCAGCACCTTTGGATTCTAAGCCATAAAAATTGGCTTTTAGAACATAGCTCATTTGGTTTTCCATGTAATATGAGCCTAAACTAGAAGCAAATCTTTTTCCTATTTGAAATCCCAACTTACCAGAATTCACCAAAGAATTACTCATACTCAACCCCTGCATTACTCCACCCAAACCGCCATTGGCGAAATTGCCAAAATGCTGCCCAAAATTTTTCTTTAAAAACTTATCTTTTTTGGTGTAAGAGAGGACAATCATGGCAATTAATGGCTTTATTAAAATCTACCTCAAACGTTCAATATAATCTTTCATGGTTAATTGAACGAGTGAATCAATGTTTTCTTGTTTGATGATAGAATCGATGTAATCTGTAGATAAACTGGTTTCTACTGTTGGACTATTAAATAACCCAGAGTTAAAGTATACAAGTTTTTTATCTTTAAAAATTAACACTACCAATTCTAAGACAACTTTCTTACTGAATCCACCGCCACCAACTGCGCCAGTTGTAGTTACATATATATTCCTTGTTGGGATATAATTGTAATTGATTAAAGGTATAAGCACATGACGCTCTTCTTCATCAGCCAATGATTCTAATTCTGAAAAGTCAAATAAACGGTACTTCAATCTCTCATAACCAATAAAACGCCTATTGCAATACAATTTACCATTCTTGAACTTCACTTTACATGGGAGTTTTTTAAATGCCTCGAAAAATACCAATAAAACACTATCTCGATTAATTTCTAAAGGTTTTATTTTAAGACCACCAGAGTTAGCGCAAATTAAACCATTTTTAATAACAAGTGTATCTAATGCACCGTATTCAGCTTTGAAAAGATGGCGAGACCTATTAGTCTTGCTGTATTCTCTGCATGAACTAATGCATAAACCAAGCAATATCAAAAACAAGAAATCCTTCATTTGCTCCAAAGCATTAAGGCATTGAACAATGACTTACCAGCACTCACACCCATCTTAGCCGGAAACCCTTTGGATTCTAAGCCATAAAAATTGGCTTTTAGAACATAGCTCATTTGGTTTTCCATGTAATATGAGCCTAAACTTGATGCGAATCTCAATCCTGCTTTTGGTAAACGACTGCGTAAAGGATTCACCAAAGAATTACTCATACTCAACCCCTGCATTACTCCACCCAAACCGCCATTGGCGAAAGTGCCAAAATGTTGCCCAAAATTTTTCTTTAGAAACTTATCTTTTTTGGTGTAAGCAAAATCGTAGGCATTGGCTTGAAGACCGTAGTTGAGGAATTTACCGCCAAATTTTCCTAAAATAGAGCTTTTAGAATTACCTGCCATTGAACTTGCCGCATTGGCGCCTGCCATACCCGAGAGTGCGCCTCCGACAAAATGTTGAGCTGATTCATAAAATATATCCTCACTATTTATGTTACCTAGCGCCAAGCCAGTTATAACATTAGAGAAACCACCAGTAGCTATGCCTGCACCCATACCAACGTCAGCTCCAATGTAGCCACCTACAAATCCAGAGATAAAATAAAGCAAGTCTTTTGCTTCAAATTCACCCTTAGAAATTATCATATTAGCGGCATTTGACGCTCCGGAATATAAACCAGACGAAAGTTTCATACCGTTGGTTACAGTCTGCGTGCCTGCTGCCGCTGAAGTTTTAACTGTACTTCCTGCACTCATGGCTTTTGCACCAGCACCAAATGTGACAGTCCCAACTGCAGCGCCAATTGCAATTTGAGCAACCATTTCCCATCCAGTTTTTCCGCCCATATCGGCATTAATAAACCCCATCATTCCACCAATTATGCCACCAACAATAAAGTTTACTAACTCCCCACTAGGGTCTGTATATTTCAACGGATTATTCCAACAATAGCTATATCTGTTATAGCTCTGCGTACTAGACGGATCTTGCACAAAATTATCAGGACTAAGCATCCTACCCAGCACAGGGTCGTACATACGGCCATTCATGTTAACCAAACCAAACTCCGGCAACATTTCATGGCCAGTGTAACCACGAATGAGCCACTCGGGTTTTGGGGTGTTATTAACGGTATACTCCCATGTAGAAGGATTTCTTTCACGCCCCCACGCGTCGAAGCTTTGGGCATAAACAGGTTGTCCCGTTTCTTTGTAAAGCCCTAAAATACTGCCTAAATGGTCGGTTTCTGTATAGTATAATTCTATAGGGTTGTTATTTTTCTTAACTGCAATTGCAATAAGTCCATCGGGAGAGTTGATGTAATTAACCTCATAGGTATTGCCATTGATTTCAACTATTTCATAATTGCCACTGTAGGTTATTTTCTTAAGAACATTACCTTGGGCATCTTGCAACATGGATGTTCGGCGCTCTTCATCTGGGCCGTATTGGTAGTTGAGTTGTAAGGCATTTTCGTTTAATTGTAATGGCTGGTTATAGGCAGTATAACTAATATCTTGCTGCGCTGTAGCTAAAGCTGGTTCTGGGTATTGTACCTTGGTTATAGCAAAAGGGTTATCATTTTCGTATAAAAAAGTACCTGCGTCGCTTTTGCGAGAAATGTTGCCATTGTTATTAAAACTATAATTTAGCTCTTGTTTAATTTGTTGGTTCGGGTACAAAACTTCTTTAAGGCGGTATAAATTGTCGTAAGTAAAAGATTCTTGTGCAAAAGGCAAATTTCTGCTTCTTTGCATTAGATTTCCAGTTTGGGAATCAAAGTTATAGTTTTGTTTGTAGATTAAATTAATTTGGTTGCTTTGGAGGCTAGAGGCTTGTTTTTGAATTAGTATACCAAGATTGTTATAATTTGTGAGTAAGTCTATTCCGCCGTTTAACTTAGATTGCTGTGGTTGCAGGCGATTAGTTAATGAAATGCATTCCCATAAAGGCTGGCTTGCATTTTTTATACTTTTTAAATACCCCAAATCGTTGTATTCATTATCCAAAATATATCCTCCAGGAAAGGTTTGTTTTGTTACTCTTCCTAAGTTATCATATTCATATTGATGTGTAAGGGTTTTATTATCAAAAACTTCACTTAATTCGCTAACTTGTACTAGGTCGTTGTATGTATAGTTACTACTGTGCACAATAAACCCATCGTTAGTTCCGGAAGTTAATTGCGTTTTTTTCAGTAAACCAAGCGCATTGGCTGGGTCATACTCGTATGTTATTGCTGCACCGCTAGAGTATTCTTTCAAAACAGTTCTACCTAATACATCGTACGTTAAGTATACTGACTTTTGGTTAGCATCTGTTTGATGTACAAGTCGGTCAAATGCATCGTAAGCATAAAACATACTACCTGTACTTGGATCATTCAATTGAATTTGCCTTCCAAAATCATCATACTGCATAGTTACTGTAGAATTGTCTGGTGTAGTAATACATTTGGGCTTACCAGATGAAAAATAAGAATATGTTATTGTTCCACCATCGTCTATGACTTCTATAATTTTACCAGATGCATCGAATTTTTCAGTCACACTTTGAGTAATTGTGCCTTGTTGAGATGTTGTTTGAGTTTGATTAGCGCTGTAATCATGCGTTGTTGTTGCTCCTGAAGGGGCTGTTATGGTTTTTATGCGTTGTAATAAGGGCTCATAAGTATAAATAGTTGTTAAGCCTGAATTCAATTCTACACTTGAAACTGTTAGCCCTAATTCATTATACGTTTGGCTATTTGAAATAACTGCACCATCAAACCCTTCGGTTTCGTTTTTAACAGTTTCACCGGTTAATGAAAAGTATGTACGCAAAACTGGGGTTCCTGGAGTAGTTTCTGTTACGCTAAAAATGCTATTCATTGTTGGATTAACCGCCCATGCTTGAGTTGTTTCAGAAACTATTCCAATTGGTGATTTCGAAGTTTTTAACCCTCCAAAACCGTCGTAAGTGAATTCGCTGATTAAGCCATTGGAGTCAATACCTTTGGTAACTATTCCGAATATAGGATTAAACTCTGCTTGACTAAGATGACCAAGTGCATTGGTAGTATTTATTGGGAAACGCCCTTTTGCATCAAAAACATAATTTACAAATGTTGGTTGAATAGAAGGAGCGCTGATTGCCTCATAAACTATATTTCCAAAATTGTTGCGGTTGTAAACTGTTTCAGTTCCAATATCTGAAATTTGCTTAGATAACGAGCATTCTAAACCATCGTATTGAAATGATGCTGATCTATTGTATGGCGTTTCCCCAGTTCTTGTAGTGGATAAATTACTAGACATTAAGCGATTATCAAATGGTAAAAGGGAACAGGACTTGTCGTAAAAAAAAGTCTGAATCGAGGTTTCCACGCCATTATTTGTTGTTTGGCTTAAAACATTACCAGATAAATCCTTAACGATTGTGTTTGTTGTTGTAATTCCATTAATAAAGTCGTAGCTAGTAATAATGTTTGGGTGAAATGTGTACCTTTTTTCCGTTGGATTATTTTGCTTAAGGTTTGTTCTAAAGTAGTATTGGTAAGCGATTGATGAAATTGGTTGATTGTTAGAAATGCTTATTACTTCTATTTGTTGCAATATGGGCTGGAAGAAATTGTTTCCATTACTGTTAAAGATGTAATTAAAATCTTGCTTTGTATTACTTGCTAAATTGAAAACAGAAAACTTTTGAAACCCTAAAAAACCTTTACCTATTACATGCAGTTTAGAACCTTCGTATTTATAGTTGAAAGTGTTAAAAGTGCCAATTCCATTTTCAACTTCTACAGATTTTACAACATTCATGGGTAAGGTTAAATCCCAAATTGGATAAGTGGCATTTGAATATTTGGTATAACTACCTTCAGTACCTAGTTGTGCCAAATTGCCATATATTATTCGCGTATCGTGGCCGAGACCGTTTCTGAAATTGGTGCATTTTTTTTGATTATTAACATTTGCGAACGTTAATTTTGTTAGCGTACCATTGAGATTTCTATAATAGCAGGTTAAATTTCCGCTACCATCATAGTTGCCAAATTGCATGCCGTTTATGAGACTTATACTCTGACTTGATATAAGTGGAATAGGATCTTGAAAAGTCATTCCATTACTAAAATAGACATAACTATACATAATCTGATTGTTAAAAATCGCACTTACAAAAACATCAGATTTCCCGTCTCCATTTAAATCAATTATGTCGTAATTTAATAAATTTTCATCTGATTGAGGATTTCCAATTAATGCACATTGCATAGTAGTAAAACCATTACTAACTCCTTTAGAGTAAGCAATTTCCCAACCTGTGGAGAATTTGTAAAGTAATAAATCTGTATTTCTATCTCCATTAAAGTCTCCAGTAAATACCACAGGCTCCTCTATAACTTCGTTATAATATGAATTTGGATAACCTGAAACTCCAGAATGATTAACCAGAGCAGTTCCATTATACTCTAATGTAATAGAATAAAAAGAATTGTTCCATTGATTCGGGAAAGTTAAAAACACTTCGTTTTTCCCATCACCATTCATGTCTGTTGAATAGAATTGAAGTTTTTCATCTCCAAGGTCAATATTATTTAAAACGAGATTAAGAGTTGAGTTTTTAAATGAATAAATGTAACCTTTATCTAAATTGTAGAAATATACAAACAAATCAGTTGCTGCATCTCCGTCAAAATCTCCAATAATAAATTTGTTTCGGCTGTCTGGGCTTGATAAATTGGGAAAGTTAATTGTTTGGGCTAATGTGAAACCATTAATTTTGTTAGAAACCATTAAATGAAATGTTGGATTGCTTATATCTTGACCAATGTTGTTATTTATTTGACCTTCAAATAGCATGAAATCTTGATAACCGTCACCATTAAAATCTACCACGTAATTATTTTGTGTATGTTTAACTAATCCGTTAAATAATGGGCTTGCTCCCGAAGTAATTTCATTCGTTTTTTTGTTTATTAATTCCCATTCATAAATATCAGTAATATCACTTCCAACAAGCCTAACAACATCTTCAATACCATCACCATTAAAATCTATTGTTAAATGTGTTATTCCACCATGAAAAGATCCTTGAAGATTTGTGGGCAATTCATTATTTATCGTCACAGTCTCAAATTCATGTGTTACTGCAGAAGCTAGTTCATCATATGATAAACGAATAGGATTAAGTATTTCGTTGTTTATTCCAATTTCAGAAACTTCTGTCAGAATGGAGCCTT
>CANHIS010000048.1 GCA_947460255.1 Bacteroidota bacterium | reverse complement strand
GTTGTTGGTTTAACCTTTTACGGAACGAAGACCGCATCGAAAGTTCAGAACATCACTGAAACGGTAACGACTTATGATCCTATCACTACTAGCATTTCGAGCACTGACGCAGCGAAAGTGGTGGTTTACCCAAATCCATCATCCGAAGTATTCGGTATTCAAGTTCCTGGAAATACTCAAAAAACTTGGAATGTTGAATTGATCGATTTAGCAGGAAAAAAAGTGATGGAAACCAAGATCAATCCGGGTTCTACGATTGGATTTTTTGATGTGAGAACCGTATATGATGGTCAATATACCGTGGTGATGAAATCGGGCAACGAAACCATCACGAAGACGGTGGTTGTGGCACATGAGTAGTCTTTAGTCCTGAGTACTTAGTCTTTAGTCTTTGGTCTCAAGCACTATGGACTGAAGACTAAAGACTAAGTACTAAGTTCAAGACCTCGTCAACGTAATATAATCTACCAAAACAGCCTTCAGGAATTCATCTGCAGCGCCGGGAAATACCTCAAGATTGAGGCGCTGGGATACTTTTTTGGCAGTTGATACTAGGATCTGCTTGTGTGCTTCATTATCGAATTTTCGGTAACGGTCGAGAACCGATTTCACTAGAAGCATTTCTTCTTCTTTAAAGTTTACCGCAGCGGGGAATTGTATTTCGTGGTTTTGTTTCGAACGAATCGCCAACAAATCATTCAACACCACTTTAAAATCATGCTGTTGGCGAATCACTGTTGTATCGGCCAATACATCGCCGATTCTTTGTCCTTTGGGTGAGGAAGAAACCTTTAGAGCAGCCAATGAACCCAACGACAACCAGATATCAATCCAACGAAACATCCATCGCAACAAGAAATCGCTCGATTTTAAGTCGGACCCAGTAAGCTTAACCACCCTAATTTTCAATACAGATTTTCCGGGGGTTCGGCCATTGAGGATGGTTTCGAAAAAAAGAGAATAAAACGTGTAAATCGGGAAAACACAAGTATAAAAGATCAAATACTGTAACTCAGATTCGTTTTGATTTGCCACCAAAAGAATATACAGAAAAAGAGAAACGAAGCCCATCAGCATGCAATCGAAGGCAAAAGCCATTGCACGCTCCCGCACGTTCGCCAGTTGAAACTCAACCGGAACATTTTGAGGCGTAATGATTTCTATTTTTCGCATGTTACCAAATTTCAACTATTTTTCGGGTTCCAATATACTGCATATCTCCGATGAAGGAAACAAGGTTCATTGAGCAGAACCAAGACAAGTGGAAAGAGCTAGAAGATATGCTGAAAGCCAATCAGCGTGATTCCGACAAGCTCAGCGATCTGTTCATTCAGGTAACCGACGATCTTTCATATGCCCGCACACATTATCCCAGCAGGGTAGTGCGTGTGTACCTGAACCAACTCACACAGTCGGTTTTTGGACAGCTTTATCGAAAAACTTCAAGTCAGAAAAACCAATTTATCACTTTTTGGAAAACTGATTTGCCATTATCGCTTTACTATGGCAGAAAGGCGCTCCTCTTCTCCTTTGTACTTTTCGCACTTTCTTTTTTGATCGGAATCATCTCCAGTATTTATGATCCTGAGTTTGCATCCTCCATTTTAAGCGAAGGATACATCGCAGAAACAGAAAAGAACATTGCAGCCAACGATCCGATGGCGATTTACAAAGACGAGTATGCGATCGAAATGTTTTTCCGCATTGCTGTTAACAACCTTGGTATTGCATTTCGAACCTTTTTGAGTGGTCTCATTTTGGGTGTCGGCACTGTGGGTGTTCTGGTGTACAATGGCGTAATGGTGGGCGTTTTCCAATTTTTCTTTATCGAACGTGGGTTATTTGTTGATTCGGCCCTTACCATTTGGATGCACGGCACATTCGAAATTTCGGCCATCGTTATTGCCGGCGGCGCGGGATTAATGCTCGGTCGCGCCCTAGTTTTTCCCGGCACATTTACAAGGCTGCAATCGCTCCGTATTGCATCTCGATCGGGCATTCGTGTGATATTGTTGGTAGGAGTGATGCTGTTTTTAGCTGCTATTATCGAAACCTTTGTAACGCGTTATACCAGCATTGGCGATGCCATTCGTTTCACCCTCATCCTGATAATGTTCGCCTTGGTGATTTTTTACGTGGTAATTTACCCAAGATGGGTTTTTAAAAGAATCGCCAACTTAGATGAAGATCACCAATACTTGCCAGCCGAAAAGCCATTCTTGCCGATGTTAGATGAGGTGAAGAACGCTTCCGAACTTTTCGGTACCACCTTTAGTGCATACTTTAAAATTGCTGGTAAGCTTTTGCTCTGGGTAATTCCCGCAGCGCTGGCCATAACGTTTTTGTTTCTCAACAACAATGTAAAACTGATTTATTGGGCCGACATTATTTATGCTAGGTTTTTTGTTTACAAAGTGCCGCTTTTCAACATAGGCGGAAACCTGTTTTTGCTACCCATTTATGCCACCTTGATTGGCCTCACAGGATTTTTCGTAAGCAAGTATTGGCTAAAACTTACCAACCTTCAAAAAGGAATTTCATTTCGGCAAAGTGCTGCCAAAGTTTTTGCCGTTGTGTTGATGTTAATGCCCATAAGTTTGTTATTGTTGCTGAGCGGTTGGGGTTTATTTCTGTTTGTGCTCATTCTCCCAATTGCAATGCTTGTGATGGCTTCGGTTTACTTGAGTGACGCGCCGCCCGGTGACGCCGTTTCGGAAGGCTTTGGTTTGCTTAGTAGCGGTTTTTCGCAACTCGTAAGTTTGGCGCTTTCTGTTTTCGTATTGTCGGCGCTTATTTTATTGCTGGGCGATATGATGCCGCAGTTAATCAACCTCGATATTCTCGACATGTTTATTCAGCTCGACGACATTACTTACGTAAACTATCAAGCTGGAGTGGTGTTGTTCTTTTTCTTTGTTTCAGTGTTGATGGTTATTGCGCTCCTTTTTACGAGTTCTATCATGCTTTTTTACTCTTTACGTGAGCAGAATTTGGCCAATGGCTTAAGAGGAAAACTTTTAAAAGCAGGCTTGCTGGATGAAAAATAACGGGCTGCTTCACTGGTTTATCGTGCTCTGTTTGTTGTTCTTACAAACGACAACGGTGCATGGCCAAGTGGAAGCAGAAATGGCTGTTGAAGATGAAGAAACCGTTGCTAACGAAGCCGTTGCGCCAAGCAATCCTTTCACGCGGCAGTATCCTTTGGAGCAGTACCGAGATTTCGATCCGGAGCGATACCAAAGAGCAATAAAAGATGTAAACTATACCGAAAAGCCAGACGAAAAAAAGCCTGAAACCATACCTGAAACTGATTTTGAAGCGCCTAAAACCGTCGAGTTTATGGGCGTTGGGCAAATCGTGCTTATTGTAGTTTTGGCTGTTTTGTTGGTGGTGTTGCTTTACCTAATCGTGCGGCAAATTCCGAAATCGAACCCCAGTGCAAAAGCCACCGACGATTGGTTTGCCGAAGCCTTAGAGCAAGATGGCGGACCAGAGTTAACCTTGCAGAAAAAACTCCAAGAAGCCATCGACCAACGCGAATACGCACTTGCCTTGCGGATGCTCTTTTTACAGATTCTTGCAGATTTGCACCTGTCAGACACCATTGCTTGGAAAAAAGACAAAACCAATGCAACTTATCTGGCCGAATTTGGCCGTAAACACAACAATACGCAGTTTCGCACAGTAACCTATTTGTATGAGTTTAGTTGGTTTGGTAAGGCCAAACTGCATCCTCAACAATTTAGCGATTACAAGCAGCAGTTCGATGAATTTCGTGCCTTTACTAGCACCCTGAAAAAAAGCGAGAAAGCATGAAACAGGGTAACTTAATTGCAGTATCGGCAGTAGTAATTTTTGTTGTGGCCATTTTGGTATTCATCAACCTTTCGCCGCGGCAAAAATTCGACTGGAGCGAAAGCTACAAGCACGACAACAACCAGCCTTACGGTACCGAAATACTTTACAATCTGCTCGATAAATACCTGCCCGAATCGCCGGTGAAATTGCAAAATGAGATCCTCACCAAGCAAGCCCTTTACACAGCATCGTTCGAGCACAAGACCTACTTTTTTATCGGGAAGAATCAGTACATCAATCCCACAGAAGCTAACTATTTGCTCGATTTTGTGAGACGTGGCAATACCGCCATGATTATTTCACCAAACCCGAATTTCAACCTTCTAGAAAGCCTTGTGGATACCAGCATGGCGAAAATGCCCAAAGAACTTTTGGGTTCGTTTGCTTCAAAAGTTGTAAAGGCACAGTTTACCGATTCATCAGCCCTGAAGTCTAACCAATTTAGCTTTCACTATCAGAACATCGACAAAAAAGAAACCTTCAATTACGCTTACTTTCAGCCTCAGTATGTAGCGCACAATTCGGCAGTTGTGCCGCTTGGAACCTTACAAAACACCCAAGTAAACTTCATTACTGCACAGTTGGGGCGTGGTCGAATTTATTGTCATACCAACCCGCTTTTCTTCTCCAACTACCACCTTATCCAAAAGCAAGGAGCGCAGTATGCTTCTAGGGTGCTGAGTTATTTAAAGCCGGGCGAAATTATCTGGGATGTTTATTCGCAGACTTGGGCGCCCGATGCGGACAATAACCAACAAAGTGCTTCTCAGCCTGAGTCGCCGCTTAGTTTTATCCTTGGCAACGAGGCTTTAAAATGGGCATTGATGGTATTGTTGGTGGCTGGGATTCTGTACATGCTCTTTGCGCTAAAGCGGATACAGCGCGTGGTGCCCATCATTGAGCCGAAACGAAACAGCTCATTGGCATTTATCCGCACCATTGGTCGATTGTACTTCCTTGAGCGTGAGCATGCCACCATGGTTCGCCACCAGATGCGCTACTTCCTCAGTTGGATGCGTGAAAAATACCGCATTCAAGCTTCCGAGCTCGACGAGGCAACCATCGAGAAACTGCACGTCCGCTCTGGCGTTCCCAAAGAAATGATCGAAGACATACGCGATCAATACAAAAAACTTAGTGTATATGCGATCTTAGACGATTCTGTTGCAATTAAATTTCACCAAGCAATTACCCGATTTTACAAACACTGCAAATAGATGAATACCATCGAAAACGACGAAAATTCTCTTCAACCAGAAATGCCATCTGCGCCTATTTCTGCATCGCCAGAGCCTGAAGTAAAATTGCACCCAGTAGCACTGGCAGCCCAAGAAATTCGAAGCGAGATGAACAAGGTGCTTATTGGCCAAGAAGAGCTCATCAGCAACCTGCTAACCGGTTTATTTGCAGGCGGTCACATGCTCGTCGAAGGCGTGCCCGGTATAGCCAAAACCCTTACTGCACGCCTTTTAGCACGCTGCCTGAGCTTAGATTATTCGCGCATCCAGTTCACCCCCGACCTAATGCCTACCGATGTTACGGGCACCAGCATTTTCAACATGAAAACGGGCGAATTTGAATTTAATCGCGGGCCCATCTTTGGCAACATCATCCTAATCGATGAAATAAACCGCGCTCCGGCAAAAACGCAATCGGCCCTCTTCGAGGTGATGGAAGAGCAGCAAGTTACCGTCGACGGAAATACGTATCCGCTGCAAAGTCCGTTCGTGGTGCTCGCCACCCAAAACCCGATCGAACAAGAAGGAACCTACCGATTGCCTGAAGCCCAGCTCGACCGGTTTTTGTTCCGCATCATCATCGGATATCCTGAATTGCATGAGGAACTAAAGATCCTTCAGCGTTTTCGCGACGACTTCAGCAACCGTCTCATCCACGAAGTGAAACCGGTAAAAACAGCCACCGAAATTCAACAGCTACGCGTCTTGGTCGAGCAAGTGCACATCAAAGACGAATTGCTCGAGTACATTGCCAAGATCGTTCACCAAACACGCAACGATGCCGATTTGTATCTCGGTGCATCGCCTCGCGCCTCATTGGCTATTTTGCGGGCTTCAAAAGCACATGCCGCTATCGCGGGAAGAGATTTCGTAACGCCCGATGATATTCGCCAGGTGACAGGACCGGTACTCAACCACCGCATCCAACTTACCCCAGAGCGCGAAATGGAAGGCGTTCGTACGGTCGATATTATCAAGCGCATCACCGAAAGTTTAGAAGTGCCACGGTAATGAAACTGAAACTCGGATTTCTGCCAAGCGATTTGTTTTACCGCGTGCTGATGGGCATTGCGCTGATGTTCGTATTGGCATTTCCGTTCAATTTCATGCTCCTGCCAGCCAAATTGGTGTTGGCGGCATTTATTGCATTGTCGGGAGTCGATTTGATGGTGCTTTTCCTTACTGGCATCCGTTTTCAGGTACACAGAAAAGTGCAATCGGTCTTGTCGCTCGGTAGCCAGAACCTCATACAGCTTAGCATCGCCAACTTGAGCTATGTGCCTACCACCCTTGAAGTGATTGATGAGTTGCCGTTTCAGTTTCAGCGGCGCGATTTCACCATGCGCACCACCTTAAAAGCAGGCGAGAAGAAGCGCCTCGAATACCATGTTCGCCCTATTAGTCGCGGTGTTTACGCATTTGGTCAGGTGCACCTGTTGTTAAAATCGCGGTTTAAGCTTTTTAGCCGGCAGTTTACTTTTGCACAAGCAACCGAAGTGGCAGTGTACCCATCAGTGCTCGAAATGAAACAACTTGAGCTGCGCACTTTTTCTGAAATTGCCACTACAAGTGGGATTAGGAAACTGCGTAGAATTGGCCACACATACGAGTTCGACCAAATTAAAGACTACGTGGCGGGCGATGAGTACCGCAGCATCAATTGGAAAGCCACCAGTCGAAGAGCGAAGCTGATGACAAATCAATACACCGACGAAAAATCGCAGCAGGTGTATTCGATCATCGACGTGAGCCGCGCCATGGAGCTGCCGTTTAATGGACTCACATTGCTCGATTATGCCATCAATACCTCGTTGGTGATTTCGAACATTGCCTTACGCAAACAAGACAAAGCGGGGTTGATACATTTCGATGCCAAACAAGTGCGCATGGTAGCAGCCGATCGCTCTCAAGGACAATTACGACGTTTGTTAGAAACGCTATACAACGTTCGTTCGCAGGCCCTCGAGCCAAATTTAGAAATGCTCTATGCTACAATCCGTAAGAAAGTTACCCAGCGCAGTTTGATCTTCATATACACCAATTTCGAGAGCCAAATGGCCTTAGAGCGCGCCTTGCCGCTGTTGCGAAAAATCAACAAGTTCCATTTGTTGGTGGTGGTATTTTTCGAAAACGAAGAGATTGACAAATTGGCATCAAGTGAACCCCAAAACTTAGAAGATATCTACACGCAAACAGTGGCGCGTAAATTCGTTACCACAAAGCTCCAATTGGTTCACCTCTTGCGACAATACAGCATTCAATCTGTGTTTACCAAGCCAGAAGATTTATCGGTAAATACGGTAAACAAGTACTTGGAGTTGAAATCGCGGGGAATGATCTAGTCTTGAGTCTTGAGTACTGAGTCTTGAGTAAATTGGCTATCGACTAAAGACTAAGGACCAAAGACTAAGGACTAAAAACAATTTACTCTCCTCCTTGTTACACAACTGATTAACGCTTCATTCACTCTCCTCATGAAACACTACTTACTCGTTTTTGCAACAATGCTCATCGTTAAGTTAACCGCACAAGTAGACAATACGATGTATGGTTTGTATCAAACTGTTAATCCTCCAAGTTTTCAATTCGCGAATATTGATCCTTTAACGGGTTTAATTACCCCGATTGGAAATGCAGCGTTGAGTGGAACCGTTAATGCAACTGGGTCTGCTTTAAACCCATACAGTGAAACGTTTTCGTATCAAGATGAAGATTCTTGGTTATCGATCGATTTGCAAACTGGTGCTGTATTGAATGATGTGATGGTTTCCTTGCCAAACACGGAAGGATATTTCGATAATTTCAGATTCAATGCAGCCGATTCTAGCATGTATGGGCTTTTTAGACAGATTAGTTATGACCCAATTACAGGCTTTCCCTATGCAGATATCCGTTTAGCAACCTGCGATTTGTCGACAGGAATCGTGAGTCTAGTTTCTCCAAATTCAATCGCAGAAAGCTTTACCATGTCGGGGAGTACCATCGACCCATTTTTGATGGTTTACTATTTTGAAACTGAAGATAAATTCACAGGCATCGACTTGTACAATGGTCAAATTTACAGCGAGCCTTTGATTTCTTTTAC
The DNA here is from genome assembly GCA_947460255.1 of Bacteroidota bacterium. Classification (GTDB taxonomy): domain Bacteria; phylum Bacteroidota; class Bacteroidia; order M30B66; family M30B66; genus CAMCXT01. Next base: position 18,177 of record CANHIS010000048.1, on the reverse strand, counting down.
AGATCCAGGTTCTAGTTTCGACAACTTTGCATACAGCTGTTCAGATACTTCGGTTTATGGATTAATCATGCAAAATGGAGTAAAAGCACTTGGTAAAATTAATCCTCAAACGGGTGTTGTAACAGAGCTTCCCACTTTACTTGATTTTGACAATTACGTGTTGAATTCAGGTGGCGCAATCGACCCAGTTAACCTTGTTTATTATTTCCAAACGATTGACAGTATTGGAACTAAGCTAGTAGGATTGTCGCTATTGGATGGTTCTGTTGCTTCTCAGAGCTACCTTCCTTCAAACGACGATTACTTTATCATGTATCGTATTCAAAGCGATTGTTACGGAGCAAATCGGGCGCGGTTAAATGTGGTTACGAGTAACTCAGAAATCAATAAGACGCAAATTACTATCTATCCTAACCCAGCTCAGGAACTACTCCAACTGAAGGCAGATATGCCAATAAATGAAGTGGAAATTGTAGATTCTTTTGGGAAAATTGTACAACGTTACAAACCGAATGCTTCCAATTTGCAAATTCCGCTAGAATCGTTAAGCAACGGACTATACTACCTGAGAGTTAGTTCTGCGAATGCATATTATAACAAACGTTTTATCAAAAATTAATCTACTAAGTTGAGTAGAAGTTTCAGTCCAGTTCGTTTTATGAGTATTTAGTGAAAGTTAAACGCAGCCTCGGACTTTATCCCCGGGAATTAAGGTTTTTACAGCACCGAAGAAGAGTTGAAAGGGGAAAGTATAAAGTTGAAAGGAAAAGACGATAGGAATTAAGCGCAGCCTCGGACTTTAGTCCGGGGATTTATGATTGTATTAGCATCTTGGAGGAGGAGAAAGGGAAAAGGATCACCCCGCAGCCTCGGACTTTAGTCCGGGGTTTTTTGATCGTTTTTTGCACCAAGGAAGATTTGAATGGGAATTGGAAGTATGGATTTCCAAATGTAAATTTGAAATCGCTTTTCCGATTGAATTCTTGTAATTATAAGGTAGCCGCATTCTATTAAAATCATAAATGAATCAAATAATTTATAAGGACGAAGAAAAAAATGCAATTCGCTTTTCGAAAATCACGAAAATTGAAGCTGAAATGCCTTTTACCGGCCTTGGAATTAAGTATGTTGATGAAGGAGAAGAAACATATTATGCGAACAATAAAAAGTTTACGATTAAAAAAGGCGAATATATTATTGGAAATAATTTCACTTCTTCAATTGTTGAAATTAATCAGAAGCAACCAGTTCAAGGACTTTGTATCGATATTTCAACTGAAATTATCTCTGAAGTAGCAGATTATCATGATATAAGCGGCTCCGACATAAAAGAGTTTTTACTTTCCAATCAATTGTTTATTAATCGATACAATATAAAAAATACCAATTTGGGTGGTTTATTGGTTGAATTAAATAACAATGTTAAAAGCGGAAATTATCAAAATGATATTTTAAAAGATCATCTTTTTTATTCGTTAGCAGAATCAATTATAGAAGATCAACGCTTTATTTATGACCATCTAAATAAAATGAATTTTAAAAAAGTTAAAACAAATGAAGACGTATTTAGAACAATACTTTTAGCCAAATCATTTATTGATGATCATGTAATGGATAATTTTTCATTAGATCAAATATCACTGCAAGCAGGTATTTCGAAGTATCATTTTATTCGTGTTTTCAAAAACACCTTCGGTATCTCACCTTACCAATATCAAAAGCACAAGAGATTAGAAAAAGCCAAGATAGAACTTGCAAGAGGCCGATCTGTTTCTGACATCGCTATACTTTTCGGTTACCCTGATTTACCAACATTCTCAAAAGCATTTAAACAAGCTTTTGGACAATTCCCTAGTCATTTCTCAAAATAGCAATTATTGACAAGTGAGGTTTCTTTTCAGCCTGTTTCTTTGCTAAAAAAAAGGCTATGATCAGATTGATTTCTTTGTGTTTACTATTGCTTATCGGTTATAATACGAATGCCCAACTAAAGCGTAAAGTGCAATTTGGTGCGCGATTGGAATATACTTCAGAGAACGGATCATCAGGCTGTAAGGTGCTCCAAGTTGAACGAGGAACCTCACTAGCATTGAAACTGCAAGAAAAGGATCTAATACTTAAAATTGGGAATGATGACTTCACTTCTGCAGACGAATTCATCCTAAAATTCTTAGCCTATACACCAGATCAAGAAATCCAGTTGACAGTTTTACGTGGTAAAAAGAAGCTGATACTAAAGGCAAAAGCTGTTGCTCGACCTCAGGAAACTGATGATAATGCAAAAGTAATTTACGATGAGGCGAATTATAAAGAAGGACAATTACGGGTGATAATCAATAAACCTTTCAAAGAAAGTAAAATGCCTGCGATGTTATTCATTCCTGGGTATACTTGCAGCAGTATCGATGATTTACCAAACTACCATCCCTACAAACGCATCATAGATTCTTATGTAGATGCAGGATATGTAACATTACGCATTGAAAAAAGTGGTTTGGGTGATAGCAAAAACACACCTCCATGTGAGTCATGCGACTTGCTAGATGAAATCGAGAATTTTGAAGCTGGGTTAAAAAAACTGAAGTCGCTTTCTTATATAGATTCAAATCAAATCATTATTGTCGGCCACTCGATGGGTGGAATTGTAGCTCCGGCAATTAGCGCTAAGCATCAAGTTGCTGGTGTGGTTGTTTATGGCACAACAGCCAAATCTTGGTTCGAATATCAAATTGAAATGTATCGCGTTCAAAATGCTTTAGCCGGAATGAATCCAATCGAAGTGGAAGCATCAGTTTTAGAACAATACGATTTGAATTACCGCTTTTTTGTAAAAAAAGAAAAGCTAACAGACCTGGCCAAAGATGCGAAAGCAGACAGTGTACTCCGCAATGTTTGGGGATACGATGGCAATGGAAAGATCTATTCTAGAAATGCCGAATACTGGAGACAAATCCAAGACTATCCTCATCTAGAAAACTGGAAGAATACCAAAGCAAAGGTGTTGGTTCAATTTGGAGAATCCGACTTTCAAGCATTCTCCAAAGCAGATCATCAGCTCATAGTAAATACGGTGAATCATTTTAACCCAGGAAACGCAACGCTCATTTCCTATCCTTCTACAGACCACTATTTTGCTCAATCTGGCACCATGCAACAGGCATACGACAAATTCACAAATGGTCAATACCAAGTTCTTTTCGATGAATACAATTTCGAAGTAGGAAATTCCGCAGTGAAATGGAGCAATGAGATTCTCAAAGCAAAGTAATCCTGAAAATATTGCAATAAAAATCTGTTTCCTCTGATAATTAAATCTCTCCCTAGCCCAATCTCCACAGGAGAAAGGGGACAGATCACGTTTATAGTGAGCCCTTGGTTCAAACTAGAATTTTCAGTTCTGCCGAAATGCAGTTCCCTCTCCCGTGGAGAGGGTTAGGGAGAGGTGTTCCTTAATAACCTCTCTCCCTAGCCCTCTTTCCGCAGGAGAAAGGGGACAGATCACGTTTATAGTGAGCCCTTGGTTCAAACTAGAATTTTCAGTTCTGCCGAAATGCAGTTCCCTCTCCCGTGGAGAGGGTTAGGGAGAGGTGCTCCCCCAATTACCTCTCTCCACAGAAGAAAGGGGACAGATCAAGAATACCGTGGAATTATATTTCTAAACAGAATTTTCGTTTTGTCGCGATGCAGTTTCCTCTCCTGTGGAGAGGGTTAGGGAGAGGTGTTTAGGAGAATTTTTACAACAACTCATTCGCCAAATTCGCCAATTCCGAACGCTCACCCTTTTCTAAAGTAATGTGTGCATAAAGTCGGTTATTCTTGATCTTGTCGATCAGGTAGCTCAACCCGTTTGATTGGGTGTCGAGATACGGCGTATCGATTTGGAAAATGTCGCCCGTAAAGACAATCTTCGTGTTTTCACCTGCGCGTGTGATGATCGTTTTTACTTCATGCGGTGTGAGATTTTGTGCTTCATCCACAATGAAATAGATGTTCGATAAGCTACGACCACGGATGTAAGCCAAAGGTGTAATCATCAACTTTTCGCTATCCACCATCTCGGTGATCTTCTTGTATTCTTTGTCGGCTTCATCCCATTGGTTTTGAATCATCTTCAGGTTGTCCCAAAGTGGTTCCATATATGGGTTCAACTTCGACTTGATATCACCCGGCAAATAACCAATGTCTTTGTTGCTCAACGGCACAATTGGTCTGGCAAGGTAAACCTGGCGGAATTCCCGTTTTTGCTCCAAAGCACCGCTTAAAGCCAATAAGGTTTTTCCTGTTCCGGCTACGCCCTGAAGGGTAACGAGCTTGATGTTTGGATTCATCAACGCGTGAAGGGCAAAAATCTGCTCTGCGTTGCGTGGTCTTATTCCATACGCCGAAGTTTTCTCCACCCTTTCAATTAATCCCGATTCTGGATTGTACCAAGTGAGCACCGAGTGCTTCCCGTTTTTGAGAATGTAGTAATGGTTGAAGATCGGTTCGTCGCCAAAAATATCAGCCGCCTTGCAATGGCCTTCTGAGTAGATCTGATCGATGAGTGAAACATTTACACCATAATAAACGGATCTACCGGTGTACAAAGAATCTACATCCTTGATTTTACCTGTTTCAAAATCCTCCGAATGCAAATTGAGCGATTTAGCCTTTAACCGAAGGTTGATGTCTTTCGTCACCAAGATCACTTTGGCATCAGGATGCTCATCCATAAGCGCTAACGCAGAGTTAATAATGCGGTGATCTCCTTTGTCCTCACCAAGGATGCGAACGGCGTCGAGATGCTTTCCTTTGCCATTCATCACCACTTTAAACTTCCCGAGTTTGCCGCCCATCGGAAGCCACTCAGTTAGGTTGAAACTTCCCGATAGGCGATCCATCTCTCGAATAAATTCTCGGGCTTCGAAATTCTTGGTGTCGTTGCCTTTTTTGAAATTATCCAATTCTTCAAGCACAGTGATGGGAATTGCTACATCATTGTCGTCGAAGCTATAAATAGAATTGTGGTTGTAAAGGATTACCGAAGTATCGAGTACAAAAATCTTCTTTTGCTTGATTTTTTTAGCTGCCATAACGAGTGCCTTTGTTGCTAAGCTAAGTGTTAAACGAAAAAACTGCATTCTCAGCGTGCATAAGATGTGAACAAACTATCCACACCCATTTCTAAAAATTGATCACATGCACTTAACATTTCAATTCGGCTTTGCTGTAATTTCGAGCCCATGCAAACACGTATTACTTCGCTTTTCGGAATTCAGGTTCCGATCATTCAGGCTGGCATGATCTGGTGCTGTGGTTGGGAATTGGCCTCTGCAGTTAGTAATGCTGGAGGATTAGGAATCATCGGTGCTGGGTCTATGTATCCTGATGTGCTGCGCGACCAAATTAGAAAGTGCAAAGCAGCCACCAGCAAGCCTTTCGCGGTGAATATTCCGTTGCTCTATCCGAACATCGAGGAGCACATGAATACCATCGTCGACGAAGGCGTGAAAATCGTGTTTACCTCCGCTGGAAATCCTGCCACATGGACCGCTTGGCTTAAAGAGCGCGGTTTGATGGTCGTTCACGTGATTGCTAACACCAAGTTTGCTATCAAGTGTGAAGCTGCAGGTGTGGATGCCATCGTTGCAGAAGGTTTCGAAGCTGGTGGCCACAATGGCCGAGAAGAAACCACCACATTGGTTCTGATTCCTCAGATTGTTCAAGCTGTGAAAATTCCTGTTATCGCCGCCGGCGGAATTGGAAACGGAGCGCAAATGGCAGCCTGTTTTGCACTTGGTGCAGATGGCGTTCAAGTAGGCAGTCGTTTCATTGCTACACCAGAATCGTCAGCGCACCAGGCATTTAAGGATCGCATTATCACATCCGCTGAAGGCGACACAAAGCTTTCCTTGAAGACTTTAACACCCGTTCGATTACTTAGGAATCAGTTTGCTGAACAAATTCAAGCCGCAGAAGCTGCAGGTGAAAGCAAAGAAAAATTGGCCGAAATGCTCGGTCGTGGAAGAGCTAAGAAAGGTATGTTCGAAGGAGATCTGGAGGAAGGCGAACTCGAAGTGGGACAAGTAAGCAGCTTGATTCGGGAGATCAAACCTGCGGCAGAGATTGTTCAGGAGTTGATCGATGACTGCAAAAAAGCAATTCAGCGCAGCTTGAAACTTACAGCAGAGTAGGGGAGATCAACTTTCGCTTTCGCGTTTTTTCTTGAAAAAAGCCGTCAACAGCGCCGCACATTCTTGAGCTAAAACGCCACCTGTTACTTGTGTAGAAGGGTGAAGGATTTGGTTTGAAACGGCTGAAATGCCGCGCTTAAAGTCGGTTGCTCCATAGACAATTCTGCCCATTTGGGTCCAAAATGCAGCGCCCGAACACATCGCACATGGTTCTAATGTAACATACAACACACACTCGTTGAGGTACTTGTTGTTTAAATAATCGGATGCACTGGTATATGCCTGCATTTCTGCATGTGCTGTAAAATCCTTGAGTTGTTCGGTTCGGTTGTATGCACGTGCAATCACTCGGTCTTTCCAAACAATCACACATCCAATCGGTACTTCATCTTCAGCGGAAGCTTTTTGGGCTTCCCGAAGGGCTTCTTTCATGTAAAACTCATCGTCGAGCATGCAGCTAAAATAGGCAAACTGCGGTGATATTTATTTTGAGAAATTGTGCAATTGAAAGTTTGCAAATTGAGAACTTTGTTATCTTCGTGTGGTGAAAGTTCTAGTTAAGAAAACAATTCTATACTACGTTCGTAGGTATCCATTGGCTGAAATGCCTTTGATGCTTTGGTATGCAGAGTTTTCAAAGTACACATTCTCCAATTTTAACGAATTGAAAAAGGTGTATGGCAATGCTAGTTTGGTTGGCAATGGCAGAGTCGTATTCAACATTAAAGGAAACGATTTTAGACTTGTACTTTCAATTAACTTTCTACAATCGGCAGCTTACATCATTTGGTTCGGATCGCACAAAGAGTACGATAAGATTGATGTAGCAAATGTTGCATTCGACACATCAATTCTCACTTGGAAAAACTAATCTCATGAACTGGAAGGCAATTAAATCAGACGAGGATTATCAAAAAGCATCTATCAGATTGATGGAGATTTTCCACGCTACGCCCAAGTCTAAAGAGCACGACGAATTGGAGTTATTGATGATTCTGATTAAAGATTACGATGATAAACACTACCAATTGCCAGAACTTGATATTCTAGAAATCATCAAGTTTAAAATGAAAGAGCAAGGTATTAAAGCGAAAGATCTTGAGCCAATTGTAGGTAGCAAAGGGCATGTTTCTGCTATTCTGTCTGGGAAGCGTGAGATCACATTAAAAATGGCTAAAAAGCTTAGAGATTTCTTTAGTTTGCCAGCCGAATTGTTTTTCCAAAGTGTTTAATTAAGCCACCATCTCTCTTTTATTCTCCCTCCGGGGAATGATAAACAATGTCGTTCCATTCAGGATGTTTGCCTAAATATTTAAGCAAAAAGGCACAATAAATCTTTGCTTTTTGGTTCGCGTTCCGGAGGAAGCTAAACGTTTGTTCAGCCAATTCTACCGCTACACCTTTTCCTCCATGGGCTTCTGGAACTTCGGTATGAAGCAGCAAATAAATTCCTGCACTGATTTTATAGGTGATAAATGCAAATGAACCATCTCCAAGATCGAATTCGAAGCGGTTTTCTGTAGTGTTGTTTTTGAGCGTATATTTCATTTGCCTTCCTAATTATAACGGTATAAAAAAAGGCATCTCGAAACCGAAATGCCTTTTAAAAATACTATTTCATCGAAATTAATCTGCCAACACGATCACTTTGTTGTTCAACACTTCTACCACACCACCATTGATGTTGAAGTTGTGTTTTGCCGAAGCCTTGTCGGTGATCATGATTGTACCTTTTTTTAAGGCAGAAATCAATGGCGCGTGTTTTTCGAGGATTCCGAGTGATCCATCAATTCCCGGAAGGGTAACAGATTTAATATCGTCTTCGAAAAGCTTCTTGTCGGGAGTGATTATTTCGAGTAACATATCTTATGAAGATTATTGAGCCGCTTCAGCGATCAGTTTTTTACCTTTTTCAATTGCTTCTTCAATGGTTCCAACCAAGTTGAATGCTGCTTCAGGATATTCATCCACTTCACCATCCATAATCATGTTGAAGCCTTTGATTGTATCTTCGATTGAAACGAATTTACCTTCTAAACCAGTAAACTGCTGTGCAACGAAGAAAGGCTGAGAAAGGAAACGTTGAACACGACGAGCGCGACTAACTGTTTGCTTATCTTCTTCAGAAAGTTCATCCATACCTAAGATAGCGATGATGTCCTGAAGTTCTTTGTAACGCTGAAGCGTCATTTTTACACGTTGTGCGCAATCGTAGTGTGCATCACCAACGATGTCGCGGGTCAAGATTCTAGAAGTAGAATCCAATGGATCCACCGCTGGATAGATACCTAACTCGGCAATCTTACGGCTCAATACCGTAGTTGCATCCAAGTGGGCAAATGTTGTAGCTGGTGCAGGGTCAGTTAAGTCATCCGCAGGAACGTAAACCGCCTGTACTGAAGTAATTGATCCGTTTTTTGTTGAGGTAATACGTTCCTGCATCAAGCCCATCTCGGTTGCCAAAGTTGGCTGGTAACCTACCGCAGATGGCATACGACCTAAAAGTGCCGATACCTCTGAACCTGCTTGGGTGAAACGGAAGATATTATCGATAAAGAAAAGGATGTCTTTACCACCCGAACTAGCTGATTCGCTTCCACCATCACGGAAATATTCTGCCATGGTTAGTCCAGAAAGTGCTACACGTGCACGTGCTCCTGGAGGCTCATTCATTTGTCCGAAAACGAAGGTAGCTTGAGATTCTTTCAAACTTTCTTTGTCTACTTTGCTCAAATCCCAACCACCGTTGTGAAGTGATTCTTCGAACTCTTTACCGTATTTCACGATTCCGGATTCAATCATCTCACGAAGAAGGTCATTCCCTTCACGGGTACGCTCACCTACACCGGCAAATACCGAGTAACCTTCGTAACCCTTCGCGATATTATTGATCAACTCTTGAATCAATACTGTTTTACCAACACCAGCACCTCCAAAGAGACCGATCTTACCACCTTTAGAATAAGGCTCGATCAAGTCGATTACCTTAATCCCGGTAAATAGAACTTCTGATGAAGTAGATAAATCTTCGAATCTTGGTGGTTCGCGGTGAATAGAATATCCACCAGCATTGCTCACCGGACCAATACCATCGATGGCCTCACCAACTACGTTGAAAAGACGACCTTTGATTTGATCTCCGATCGGCATAGTGATCGGTTTTCCAGTTGCAACTACGTCCATTCCACGACGAAGACCATCGGAAGTGTCCATTGAAATTGCACGAATGGTATCTTCACCAACGTGCTGCTGACACTCAAGTACGATCACTTGTCCGTTGTCACGGGTAATCTCAAGTGCGTCGAGAATGTTAGGAAGTTGGTTGTTTTCGGTGTTGAACCGAACATCGATCACGGGACCGATAATCTGAACGATCTTTCCAGTACTTTGGGCCATAACGGTTAATTTTAAGTTCAGGGTGACCCCTGAAACCGGGCGCAAAATTAGGAATTTATTCAACCCGGAGCGATGTGTTTATAAAAAATTAAAAGTTGAAGGCTTCTGATGGCTCTGATACCCTATACCACCAACTTCAATCTTAAGCTTTACATACATATTCTTAGATTAAAATTTCTTTAACACTGTTTGTAGTTTAAACCTTTTATAATCATTCTGTGAAAGTTATAATCTCAGGTTTTACTTGAGATTCGAGCTCTTTCCAACCTCTCATAAATTATATCCATCTCTGCTACCCATGTTAGTTGGGTATAAATGGATTACTCAGTTTGGAGGTATTTTCTTAAGTCTACTTTAAATGGTCTTTTTAACAAGACCAAACCATTGGCCCTGAAGTTGATTTTTGCTTCAATTTTGGAGTTCTTGTTTTTAAAATGCCGTTCTAAGTTAATTCACCTCAAGAGCAGATGTTCAAATAAACATTAAAGCTTTTTGAGCAATACTCTATACCTGTTTTGATTGTCTTAATGTTCAAAGCCTTTTGTTTTCAACATTCCAAAGAAAACTTCGATACTCCAGCGCTTTATTGTATCGGTCGAAAATTTCTGCTTGCTTGATCAATAGTTTTGAAAATCAGTATGTTTGAGCGCCAATAAATAGGCGTTTGGCATTCTCAAGCAAAAGTCTCTTCAAATGAGAGTTTTGTGTTTAATTGATTGAGACAAACTACCAGAAATCTCTATTAGAACAGAATTGGTAAAACAGTCATTTTACCAATCAAATCTTTACCAAACTTAGCAAGTCGAAGACATTCCCAATTGCATTGCTGAAATCAAAACCTTATAGATGTATTCAACAAAACAGCTTATTCCCAAAAGGTTAAATGATACTTGTTGGGTTCTTCTCTAAATAACTAAAAGATTTATTTAGAGAATAGCGAATGAGCCGAGGTTTAGGGAAAGGTTTTGCCATAATCGTTTAGCTAGAATTAGGAATTTATAAGGTTTCTTTAACAGATCTCGATTTTGCTGATGCAGGAAGTTTAGAAACCAGGTAAACACCTGTAAAGACTAGTAGGGCAGACAAAATCATGGCTCCATCTAGTTTGTCTTTACCAATTCCGATGGCAATTGCTGCTGCGAGGAAGGGTTGAAGGTACACGTAAGTGCTTACCACCGATGCACTTACCGTTACCAGCGCATAAGCATTGAGCAGGTAGGCCAGAAAGGTGGTTCCAACAACGATGAAGAAGAGAATCCAGATGGCTATTGTTGGAATGGCCGGCCAATCTACCAAAGAAAATTCCTGCCAGCCAAAGGGAAGCACAAACAGAAATCCAGGTAAGAAAACCCAGAACATTACTGTGATCACTCGGTAGGTGCGCATGAGCTTTCGCACTAGTACCAGATACACTGAATAAGAAAGAGCATTGAGGAAAACAAAGAAATTACCGAGCATCACGTTGTTTCCGATGGCAATATTGTCGCGACGTAGAATCAAAATACCTGCACCTATCAAACCTAACAAAATGCCGAAAGATTTTGTCCATGTGATTTTTTCCTTGGCAATGATCGCTGCAGCAACCAGCACCAAGATCGGATTTGCAGTGAGGATGATGGAGGCTTGTATGGGCGTCGTGAGATTAAGTCCTTCGAAAAACATAATCTGGTTAACCGCAACGCCAGTGATGGCGCACAACACAAATCTTAGGAGATCTTCCTTTTTAGGAATTTCTGGCTTGAACGTCCAGAACAATCCAAACAATAAAATGGCACCTGAAACGCGAAGCACAATCATCCCCGAAGGGCCAATGTAAGCGGGCATTACTTCCTTTGCCAAGGAATAATTGGCACCATAAATCAAGTTTGCTCCCAACAAGGCAGCATGGGCTTTCCACATCGGTTTCATGCGCCGCGAAGGTAGGAAAGCCTGTCGTTGTTTTTTACCAAGTAATTCCAGCGGCAACTTGGAACATCATGCCTGAAAACGGAATTTCATCAGGCGAATTCTGCCAGATGGGTTTTCTAACAAGCACAGAAGCCATCCAGCCTTTTCCAAAGCATTCGGCACTGAGTTGCAACGACTGAGTTTCGATTCCAGAAACTGGACGAATCAATCCGAATTCCATGTCGCTCATCGATTTTTCAGCGCGGTAGCTCAACTGTGGAAGAAAAAGCACATTCCGAAACAGTTTACTTCTGAGGAAAATTCCAGTTTGAGCACCGAGGTTGTTGCCCTTTTTGAAAGTGTCTTCATTCTCGAAATTCATTCTATAGTCGCCTTGGATTTGCACGCCTACTCGTTGCGTTTGAACCAAATAAACTGCATTTCCAATCAACGACCATGCACCAGTCCCGATTTGTAAACCGAGCGGCAATAGTGCTAAGTTTTCATCTCGCTGTCGGTATTTTCCTGTAGGCAAACTCACGCCTCCACCAGCCAAAAGAAAATGTCTGAATTTGTGGTAGTTTGAATCTGGTTGAATCACTGTATAGAAAGCTCTTGCCTGAATATCACCAATGCCTGTGAGTGAGGTTATTCGTTCTGTTTCGATTCGATTTACCACCCGAAACGGAGCGTTCACCCAAACCTGTAAGCGCTTCCTTGGAAACCACCGTAAAAACAGATCCGTTTCGAAAATGTGGTCTTTGAGCACTTCGCTTTTGCCATTGAAATTCCCGCGTGGATGATCGAAATGCTGCCAAGAATTGCGCAATCCGAGCAAGTTGTTTTGCACCTGCGGGAATAATCCTCCGGCAGAAAGCCCTCCAGAACAGCCACAGATGTCGCATGCTGTTGTGTTTCCCGCCCAAAGCATCAGGAGGAAAATCAATTGATATGGTTTCATAAAGAAAAGCTCCGGCAAAACATTTCTGCCCAACCGGAGCTTGATTTTAGTTGTGGAGATGCTCGTATTCGAATCCTGATGCGAAATTCGCTTGTAAACCAACAGCAGTAGCACCTGGCATGTGAACCATTGGAGTTGTAGCCACCGACAAAGTGTTTGCTCCATTAAACAGTTGCGCTAGATCAACTACCATATGTATTTGAGGCATTGCAATGGGTTTAACAGACATCACTTCGCCAGAGAAATTGTGGCTGAAAGTCTTATTAGCGTTGGTGTTATTCGATTCTTTGAAACCACCAAGATGGTATTCAAATGCTCCGCCCATGCCAGTAACTTGTGGGGAAGTTCCTTCGATTTTGGTGAAAATGTAACCAGTATTCCAACTCCAAAACATAGCGTTAGCTGGATCAAGCGCACCTGTTTGAGCACCAGAAACATTGCGCACTGAATCAACGCCTAAAGTGAATGAAAATCCTTTGTAATCGGCAACGGGTACATCTGAAATTGTAATCAGTGTGGTGATTGGACTTGATACATCAACAAGATAGTAACTGTTTGGAGCCGACCAAATTGACCCATCGGTTTTGGTTAATTTAACATTGCTCACATAGTACTTAACGGTCGAAAATGTGAGTTGCTCTCCACTTGAATTGGTGTAGGCTGTACCTAAATCGAAATCTGCTGCTCCGAATTTATGTTCCAATTCGATTCTGAAATCCCCTTTGGTTTCAACTGGAGTTTCCACTTTAGGTTCATCTTCTTCTTTTTTACAAGATTGAAGGGAAACCGAAAAAAGGGTAAGAAAAAGGAGGGTGTATTTTGAAAAAACTTTCATGTGATTTTTGTTTGATGAATAGAATGAAATGCCTCATCCCAATGGAAAGAGGGAGGTTACCGAAATTCAATTGCATGAATCGGCAAACCAAAAACAAAACGGATTTATGAAAGTAGAAAGGTTGGTGGTTGTTCTTCCACCTGAATTGCCGTTAAAGGCAATGCCTCAAAAAGAGGTTTGAATAAAACAGCATTTGAAATCTCTAAAGAATTAAATACCACCAAGGTATTGGGCATAATTGCAGGTGTTTCCGTAACCTTTAATTTTGGTAATGCAGGTGCTTGGGTTTGATTGCCGTCTTCTGCCATATCGAGCTCTTGCATCAAAGCACACTTTCCATTACACTCCATTTCTGGCTTGTCTTGGTTTTCGCACAAAACTTCTGCGTAGTAATTATACTGCACCAAATAATTGGTCATGATGCTAAATCGCAACAACAAAGGAGTTACGGTGAGCAACAAAAACAACAATGCCTTGGTACGAATCATAGCGCAAAGGTAAGGTAGGTTTGGATTTCTGAAGTATGATTTTTGTCAGAATTATTTTCAAATCCTTTAAATAAAAAATGCCGCCCCAAAACTGGAACGGCATCTTCAACACAAAACATCAGGATGAAACAGATCTGATGATTTTCTTTATCCTCCAAAACCTACAACTCGAACTCCTACAGAGAATGGCGTGAGATCTGGACCTTTTCCTTTTTGAAATAAATCGGTTAAAGAGTAATTCGCAAACAATACAAAGTCGCCATAACCTAATCGCAAAGAAGCGTTTACCCTAAATGGATTCAAATTGAAATCGTCTTTGTTGCGGCTTTTTGATTCGTCACCATCTACTTCAATTTTGCGTTTGTTGTATGAAGTAAATCTCCAACCTGCAGTTACTCCTGGGGAAATGAAAAGTCTTTTCCCTTTTTTAATTGGGTTGGTAGCAAACGTTAAATACAATGGCGCATTTAAATAGCCAATGGTAAATTTCGACTTGATATATTTCACCGAATCTTCTACTTGTAATTCCAATGGATTTGAATTTCCAACCATTCTAACATTTCTATCAAAGCGATAGTTGTTTATTTCAGCACCCAATCCTGTGGTAACAAATACATTGTTTTTGATAATCTTAGCATTTACCTCCCAAAGGTTGAAGTTTACAGCAACCGACTTTCCATAATTCAATCCGAAATTCGAATTTACTGAATCCATATTCAAACTATTGTCGCTATTCAACCAACCGTTAATTCCTAACTCAAAGCCCGACCAGATACTATTCGGTTTGTCTTTTTTCTTTGCTTTTTCGGGGCGATTAAATCCGTCTTTGAAGTCATCTCCAATTTCATTTTCGGTATTTTCTTTTTCTTTATCAAGGATGGTGATTTCTTTATTTCCTAAAGAAAATCGAGCAGAACCAGCACCATCAACATCGATTGAATTGCCTTTTTTTATTTCTCCAGATCCTGAAGCTGTGGCAGTAATTTCTTTTGGATTTCCGATATGATAAAGTGTTCCAGCTCCAGAAACTACTCCGCTGAGCTTGTTGCTAGGAGCCACTTTTGCATCTCCAGTTCCAGAAATGAGCACATTCGCATCGGTAACATAAAATTTTCCTGCTTGCAAATCACCTGCGCCAGTCACTCGAGCTTCGATATTGTCGGCTCGCCCAGCTAATCTAAGGTCGGAAGTTCCACTGATGCTAACGTCTGCAGTTTTTCCAACAAACAATACGTTGCAATTTGTACCGCCACTTAAAAGCACGCTTAATGCATTTCCGCGTAGCGTGTCGGTGGTATAAATCTCGGAAGTTCCATTTACTATAATCTCATTTATGTTTTGTACGCCTACGTAAACTTGGTCAACCCGTCCACTCAGCAACAGTGAATTATCGCTCACTTGTTGGCTCATTGTGCTAAATGATTCGGATGTGGCACTGATATAATTTTCGTTTGATTGTTTGAGGTAAACTTTAACATCACCGCTCACGATCAATTTATTGAAAGGCTCAAGGCTTTTCTTTTCTAGACCATCATTTTGTGCGATTGCTGCAAAAGAGATCATCAAGGCTGAAAATAGGGATATTGTTTTCATAAGGCTTTCTGGTTTGATTCTGAACCTTAGAGTCGTGCTCTAAAATGTTTGTTACAGAATCGTTAAAAAATTATTTTTGAATAGATCGCGAATAGCTTAAACTTCCAATGCTGAAGCCGGTTACACGGTTTCCTTTTTCGGTTTTTTCGCGCTCCACGCGGATCGTTCCATTGCTTACTCGTTCCAATCCTTTGAAACTTGTTTCAGTAAATCCATCGCGCCGAATTTCTTCCAATGGCGCTTCTATGGAGATATCTTGACGCTTTAAAAATTTCCGCACACGTTTGAGAACAAGCGATCCACGAGATAATTCTGATGGATAGTAATTGAACTCATCATTTAATGCAGTGCTCATGTTTTGTTGAAGTAGCAAATCTTCTGGTTGCATCGCCATGTATTCGGTATTTAGGTGAAATGGCTCTTCAATGGAGATTCGTTTGTTCGCCAATCCAGCAAAATCTGGTTGTTGAACTCTTTGAAGATCAGGGCTAACATTGGTTCTTGGCACCTTTATCCTCGGTTCGTTTGCCATAGGCTGTTGGGCTGGCTCAGGTTGAACGATATCTTGGTATTCAAATTTTGAATTGGGTTTATCGTTTACTTTCGATGGCCTTACCACGCCTGTTGTATCAGGCATTTTCGATGCTAAACCAGGATCAACTTCATTGTTTGAATTGAGCAAAAAGAACAAGCCTATAAATGCGGCCACTGAAGCTGCTGCAGCGGCTCTGAACCACATTGGCACCAATCTTCCACCAGCTTTTCTGTACAAAGCATCTTTTGAATCAAACGACTCTGAAGATGCTTTCAGTTTTGTGAGCTGAAATGCAGCCCATTGCTTTTTGTATTCTCCGTTTGAAGCAATCAAAAAATCCAACTGCGCTTGCTCGGAAGCTGTAATTTCTCCTTCCAACGAAGCAACTGCCAATTCATCAAACGACTTTTGCGGAACCATCGAGCGATACAAATCTGCTTTGTTTTCGATCGTTATCCCAGGCGCTTGAAGCTTGGTCAATTGAAAGGCTTTCCATGCTTTTTCAAAGGATGGGATTGTAGCCACAACTTCATTCAATTGCTCAACTTCAACTTGTGTGGCATCACCTTCTAAAACTTTCACCGCCAATTCATCGAACTGAGCTAAATCGATCGTTTCAGGCTTTTTCAAATGGTCAAATTGCCCTGTCAGGGGAAGGATTTCATCAGGAGTTACAATGATGTCCTGAATCCCTTCAAGATCAACCTGCAAAGCCGGATTGACTTCCAAGAAAAGCATCAGTTCAGCTGTATCTTCTGCACTAAGATTTCCTTCGATATAATCGAGGAGGAACGCTTCGTAATTGTTAATATCGATCTTCATCACGCAACTAAATCTGTAGCAACAAGGTAATTTTTGAGGGTTACTCTTGCTCTAAATATGTACACTTTCACTTGACTCTCGGTGAGTCCGGTGATATCTCCAATTTCCTTGTAACTGTAGCCTTCATAATCGCGAAGCATAATGACTGATCGCTGATCATCGGGCAATTTTGCGATCGCCTCGTCGAGTACTTTCCGTAAGTCAAATTCTGGCTTCGATTCTTCTGCTGGCACGATGCGCAAGGTGTTATCAATTGGACTGGTTCGACTCTTTTTACGGATTCGTTCCAGCATGATTCTGTAGGCTGTAGTGAATAAATAAGATTTCCCTTTCTCGAAAGGAACTTCGGCTGCTTTGAGCCAAACTTTCTCGAAGGCATCTTGTACCACATCGCGCGCATCATCTTGATCGCGGATATTTTTGACGATGAATCGGAACAAGGCATCCGAATGAAGGTCAACACATTTATTGTATTCAGCTACGGTCACACGCTGAGGTTTTGTTCGGGCCTAAGAGGAAGTACCTATTCGCAAAGTTACAGAGTGCGAAAAAAATATTTCATTTTTTTTCAATACCGCTCCCTAACCCTCTCCGCGGGAGAGGGAATCGCTTCACGCTTCTCACTGGTCTTTAAGGATAAACAAAAGCTCCCACTTGTAACATGATGTCCATCATTACCGAGATCAGGCCCCTCTCTCTGGTGGAGAGAGGGCTAGGGAGAGAGGTGTTGCCCTCAGACTGAAGTCCAAGTTTGCGGTGAGTAATGATTTATAGTTTGGGGAAGAATGGGTTGTGACCGCAAATCTATTCATCACGTTAAATCATTTTCCTTCACAGCTAAAACTTAAACGAAGCTCCCAGTGACATAACTCGCCCTGTAAAATTTGGCCCATCTTGTTTTAACGTTCCTTCAATGGATCTTTTTAGGTTCCCAACACCTGGAGAAATTGGTTCGAAAGTTAAATCGATACTTTTATGAATTGACCAAGAAAAGCGAGGAACGAGAATAACAGAATGCCGAATAGATTTAATTTCATCATTGTAATATTTGGAAAAGGCATACTCTAAACCCAACGAAAAGTAATGTTTCCTTTGTTTACGATTGAAACTATACTCTGTGCGAAATCCAAACCTGTAATTACTTTTTAGCGGCTGAAATCTGTTGATGCTATTCGGGAAACCATAAAAAATTCGGGTTTTGAATTTGTTCTTAAAAACAAGCCCAATCATTAATTGATGTTCAGCGTTGTAAAGAGGATATTGATAGGCATTATTTAACATATAATCTATGTTAAAAGACCATTTATGTTTATTCAATGAGTCTTGAGCTACTTTTGAAAAACCATTTAATGAGGCAAGTAAAAAAGACAAACTGATAATTAATAATTTCATAGATGAAATTTATATGAAATTTCAATTGAATTTGCTATCGAACAATATTTTATACGCATTTCACATATTATGCAATCAAATTAAAACAACTTAAT
>CANHIS010000047.1 GCA_947460255.1 Bacteroidota bacterium | reverse complement strand
GAAATACTTGCTTGTGCAGGTGTGAAAACGGTTACTGTTGCAGAAGCCGAACTGTTACATCCATTGGCATCGGTAACTGATACAGAGTATGATCCACTTTCAGATGCAGTGATTGCTTGCGTTGTAGCTCCGTTCGACCAGCTGTAAGCCGATCCGGCGGAAGCCGAAAGTTGAACTGATCCACCAGCGCAGAAGCTGAGTGGTCCTGATGCAGAAATACTTGCTTGTGCAGGCGTGAAAACCGTTACTGTTGCAGAAGCCGAACTGTTACATCCATTCGCATCGGTCACAGTTACAGAGTATGATCCACTTTCAGATGCAGTGATTGCTTGCGTTGTAGCTCCGTTCGACCAACTGTAAGCCGATCCGGCGGAAGCCGAAAGATCAACTGATCCACCTGTGCAGAAGCTGAGTGGGCCAGATGCTGAAATACTGCTGCTTGCAACTGGGTTATCGATTTGAGAAATGGAGAGATTAAACGTTCCTGTAGCGCTTCCAAATCCTTCAACAACCACAAAATATGTCGTATTCGGTAACACCGCAGCTTTTATTGAAGCAGATGTTCCTGTGCAGGACGGGCCATTGTCGTCGTTTGAAAAGAGTTGAGTTCCTGTTGAATTGAGTAAGTGGACGTAATTATCGAATCCAGACCCACAAGTGCTGATCACCAATGAATCGGTGCATGCGCCTGTTGTGAAACGGTAGAATACATCAGGAGAAGTTTGGTTGTTGGTTCCTGTGTAAGCGTTCGAAAATCCACTTCCTGCGGCTGTGCTTCCTGTTGTGGTGAACGGTAAGGTCGCCTGAATTGGCAAGTTAAGATTGTCGCCAACTCTAGGATTGATTGTAACTGTGATGCTATTTGAAAATGCGTCAGCACAATTGTTTGAAGATGCGCGAACACGCAAGCGGTAAGTTCCTGGGATGTTTGTGTAGTTCAACGCGGCGGAAGTAGCTCCAGCAATATCTGTAAATGCTCCACTTACCCCGATGGATTGTTGCCAGTTGATCGAAGTTGCGTTTCCTCCGCTGTAGTTGTATGCGCCTGGTGTGCCTGCGGTTAATGTCGTTCCTCCTGTTACCGTTCCTGCTACTGTAGGTGTGGTGCAGGCTGATGTAAGTTCAATGGTAACATCGTCTAAATAAAGATCATAGCGATCGGCGGCACTAAAAACTCTGAAACCAACATGGTAAATTCCTGAAGATGTTGGCGTGAAGGCGACCGTAGTGCCTTCTGCATAAGTAGTATTTACAATGTTTGTGTTGCTGAAAATAGCAGCCGATGTCATGGCCGTTGCATTGGCTGCATTGCCCCATTTTACTTCGAGCTGCTCAGCAAATGAAGCCGAACGGGCGCGATACCAAAAGCGAACCCGGTAATTTTGTCCACCTGTTAATTGCAGTGGTGCACTGTATAGCCAGTCGTTGGCTGCATTGGTGGCATTGTAAATATAAGCTACATTGTTTGGAGCCGATCGAGGACTTGCTGTTCCAAGTGCCCAAGTATTTCCATCATTGTTTACATTCTGAACAGACCATCCACATGGTAAAGAACTACCCCCATCAAAATTTTGTGTATGCGGGAATGTAGAAACCAGTGGATTTGAAATGGTAACCTGCGCGGTTTGACTGGTTACCGAACTTCCACAAGTCACAATACAACGAAACGAGGTCGCAGTATTCACTGTTGCAGACGCAGACTGTGCAGTTTGTCCACTTAGATTTGTCCAAGTAACATTGTCGGTTGATGATTGCCATTGGTAAGTTTGACCCAATCCAAAGCCAATTCCACTCAAGCTAAGATTCACATTACCACTTCCGCAAACTGACGAAGGGCTTACGTTCACTGCGGCAACTGCAGGGGTTGTGCAAGGCTGTGGATTTGCCAATTGAACGGCTGCAAACGCATTCACACGACCATGACCAAGTTCGTTCGTCCAAGTACCATTTGGCTGGTTGGCATTGGCGGTGTAGGAATGACCACCAACTTTATCGCAAGTTGATTCGATGATTTGACGAGCCTGTGCATTGTTCAAACCTGGATTTACCGAAAGAATCAACGCCATAACTCCTGCTGCATTCGGACAAGCCGATGACGTTCCGTTGAATGTTGCGGTGTAGTTTCCAGTGCTGTAACCAGCCGCTCCTGAAATGTCGGTAGCATAAATTTTCACGCCTGGAGCAGAAATGTCGAGGTTTGTACCAAAGTTCGATCCCCAAAAAGTTTCACCATCACATGAAGTTGGACTTTTTCTTTGGTCGCACATGCTCATCGCAGCAACGGCAATTACATTAGTTAACGTAGCAGGATAACTTACTGCTCCATTGTTGTTTCCAGCAGCGAACAAAACTGGAGCGCCCAATCCACCGCGCCCTTGCGTTACAGATCTAGTAATTGGATCATTGATCAATGCAGAGCTTCCGCCTCCTCCCCAAGAATTGCTTAATATATCGGCACCAGCAGTTTGCCATGACCAATCGATACATGTACCAATCCATGAGTTTTGTGTAACCCAATTTGCGCCAGAAGAATAAGCAATTCTCACAGGAACAATCTTCGATTGATAAGCCACTCCGGTAATTCCGATGTTGTTGTTTCCCGTTGCGGCAACAATTCCTGCACAAGCAGTTCCATGTGCATCGTTTCCGCTTGGCGCGCCACCACTGTTTAATCCAGTTCCATCAAAACCTGGAAGCATATTTCCAACTAAATCAGGATGCACCAAATCAACTCCTTCATCGAGGATTGCAATTTTGATGGATGATGAACCTGTTGTAATGTTCCAAGCGTTGAACACTTTCATGTCGGCACCTGGTGTTCCGTTAAATTGTATTGATGATCCGGTATTGTTTAACGACCATTGGTTAGCCAAGAATTGATCGTTTGTAGAAAAGTGCTTCATGAATCGGAAGAAGTCAACTTCTGCCCACGCAAACTGACCAGATTCAGCCAAACTGTTTGCTAGAGTGAGTGGGTTTCCAGCTGATTTCGGAACTTCTAAGAAGTACACCAAATTGTCGTATGGGTATTTGTCTTGAAGTAAAATGCCTTCTTTTCTGGTCAAGTTTTTAAGCATCTGAAAATCAGAGTCTTGCTTCAGTTTCACGGCGATTTTATTGCTTACACCTTGCCGAGTTCCATCGCTGTGTTGAAGCACTTGCTGCGCGTAACGTACTTCGGGAAGCTCTTCCAAGTTTTTACGTAGCGCTTCCCAATCGTTGTTTGGAAGTGCCTTTTTCAGTCGAACGCGCACGAGATTTTTCGGAGACGGCAATATTTCGTCTGCCTTCATTCGTTCGATTCGGCTGTCTTTCGACAGGATGTTTAAAATTCGATTGGCACTGAGACTTGGCTCAAATTGCACCAGAATTTCATCAGCGCAAGCTTCGTAGCTTGTTCTGCCGTCAGGACTCATGGCATAAACCTTTGCATCTTGCGCAAAGACTTTCCCACTTGATAATCCAACAGTTGCGCACAGGGCGAAAAAGAGCCCCACGCTTCTAAAGCGCTTTGTAAAGGTTAAATGCATGGATGGTTATTATTTGTGAACCCTAAAATTAAACACTGGTTAACATCTTCATCAATTTCTTTTAATTAGATGGTAACAATTGATGCAACTTGCTAAAAATCAGCTATAAAATTTTCAAGCGATTGCTGATACTTGTGCGCGGGTTCATTTGGTCGAATTCTATTTCCCGATCGAAATTACAAACCCCCAATCTACTTATGCAAACCGAATGGTTTTGGCGGGCGAGAATCTCGAAATAACCAACACTGGAAGAAGCATACACAGCATGCACACCAAGAATGTTCCAGCATTAAGCACAACCAAATGCAAAACATCCAAGTTTATGGGCACCGAACTCAAATAGTATGTTTCTTGATTTAGGCTTATCCAGCCAGTGTAATTTTGCAACAGGCAAATTCCAATACCAATAAGGTTCCCAAACAGCATTCCGCGAAAAGTTAAGCCAGCAGCTTGCCTCAAAAAGATCATTGAAACTGCTCGGTTTCCAGCGCCGAGTGCTTTCAAAATACCGATCATTCGAGTGCGCTCCAGAATCATGATTAACAATGATGTAATCATGTTGATCACCGAAACCGAGAGCATCAAAATGATAATCACGTACACATTGGTATCCATCAGGCCTAACCAACCAAAAATCTGCGGATAAATTTCTTCAACATCGTTGCTCGTTAAATCGTTGGGAATGGTTTGGTAAACCTGCTCGTTGATGGCTTTCAGTTGACTGTAATCCGACAATGTGATTTCGAAACCACCAACCAAAGTGCTGTCCCAATTATTGAGCTGCTGAATTACACGTAAATCGCCGATCACGTAGATTTTATCGAAGTCATTGTCGCCCAAGCCTGTGTTGTAAATGCCCGACACTTTAAACTTGCGCGCTTTCGGTGGATCTTGCACAAAGTACATGATCAAGCTACTGTCGATGGAGAGTTTCAGTTGATTGGCTAACTGAGCAGAAACAAGAATCTCATCCGATTTTTCGGTTGTGTTTAATTTGGGCAATCGGCCGGCTGTGAGGTGCGCTCCGAAAAATTTGAGCGGATCTTTTTGGTCGACACCTTTAAACAAAACACCTTCAATTGCATCGCCCGATTTAATAATTCCGGGTTTTCTGCCTACCGGCTGGATGCTTTCAACACCTGGAATTTCTTCAACTTCAGCGATAAATTGCTGGTTTTTCTCGATTGGCGTGGCTTCTAGCGATTTGTTGGAATCGTATTTGATGATTTGAATATGCGAACCGAATCCGATAACTTTTCGGCGGATTTCTTCCTGAAAGCCCGTAACGATAGCAACTGCTAGAATCATGACCGATAAACCCAGCGCAATTCCTCCAACCGCAATTCGAACAATTGGTGTTGAAAGTTGTCTGGACGCCCCGTTACTGCGGAGAAGTCGTTGCGAAATGAATCCGGAAAATCCCAAGTTTTAAATCAAAATGAAAGCAGCCCAAATTAGGAAATTACTTCTGTTGTCGGCAGGAATACTCAGCATTATCCATTTCAGCTTTGCTGGATGCCAAATTTTTTCACGTGTTGAGGTGATCAATCGAACCGATGCAGATGTGGATCTCGGCGCCGAACAGATGTCGGTGTATCTTCCGATGTTAACTGGAAAGCGTGTTGCGATTGTTGCCAATCACACTTCCTTGGTGAATAACAAGCACCTTGTAGACACTCTCCGAAGCCGTAAAGTGAACGTAGTGAAGGTTTTTGCACCAGAGCATGGTTTCCGCGGAGCGGGAGATGCAGGAGAAAAAATTGCATCGGGGAAAGATGAAAAAACCGGACTTCCTGTGGTTTCGCTATATGGCGACAACAAAAAGCCTACAGCAGCACAACTTGCCGGAATCGACATCGTTGTATTTGATATCCAAGATGTTGGAGCGCGTTTCTACACCTACATTTCTACTTTATCGTATGTGATGGAAGCCTGTGCGGAACAGAAAATTCCAGTATTGGTTTTGGATCGCCCGAATCCGAATGGCCACTACATCGACGGGCCAATTCTTGAACCCGCTTTTTCGTCTTTTGTTGGTTTGCATCCAGTGCCAATTTTACATGGGATGACCGTTGGAGAATATGCGCAAATGGTGAACGGAGAAGGTTGGCTAAAGAACAAGATAAAGTGTGACCTCACTGTAATTTCCTGCAAAGGTTGGGCACATAAAGAATACTATGAAGTTACTGTTCCGCCGTCGCCAAATTTGAAAACGATGAACGCCATTTATCTCTATCCATCTTTGTGTTTGTTTGAAGGAACTATCGTGAGTATGGGTCGAGGCACGCCTTCACCGTTTGAGATGATTGGTTTTCCAGGAAGCAAAGAAGGCACCTTCACTTTCACACCTAAGAGTGGCCCTGGAAGCAAGCAACCGCTTTACGAAAACCAAGTTTGTAAAGGCTTCGATCTGCATGGTTTCGGTGAAAATTTTGTGAGAGATTCAAAAATGGTGTACTTGTATTGGATCATCAATCTTTACAAAACAGCGCCAGATCAAGCGAAGTTTTTCAATAATTTTTTCGATAAACTGGCAGGAACAGACAAGCTTCGCAAGCAAATCATTGAAGGCAAAACCGAAGAAGAAATCAGAGCCAGCTGGCAACCTGGATTGCGCAAGTATGCCGAAATGCGCAAGAAGTATTTGTTGTACGCTGAATAGTTCTGCAGCAATGAGTTCTTCCCAAGATACACCCTGCAACCTCGGACTTCCCGCAGCCATGGACTTTAGTCCATGGATATAAGGATATAACGCCCATGGACACCATTCCCCTCACCACCATCGAAACTTTCGAAGCCCTCGATATCCGTGTTGGCACTATCATTCGTGCCGAAGCTTTTCCGGAAGCTCGGAAGCCAGCCATCAAGCTATTTATAGATTTTGGAGAATTGGGCATGAAGCAGTCGAGCGCACAAATAACAGTGCATTACACTCCCGAATCACTCATTGGAAAGCAAGTAGTAGCCGTGGTGAATTTCCCGCCTCGCATTATTGCAGGTTTTCGCTCCGAATGCTTAGTTTTGGGCGCTACCAATTCAGCCTCAGATGTGGTGTTGCTCAATCTTGACCAACAAGTGCCTAATGGCTGTATGATTGCCTAGTTCATCATGAAAAAACGATTAGTTCCAGATTTCGACCTTGCTTTCGTAAGCCCTTCAGAATCTCTTGGCTTCACTATTTGGAGTACAACCAACCTTTGGCAAAGAAGGATTAAAGAAAAGCTCGATCCTCACGGCATTACACATGTTCAGTTTTTGTTGCTCAGCAGTTTAGCGGCCTTGAACATCGATGCCAATCGCTCCATTACACAACGAATGGTGTCGGTGCATTCTCGTTGCGACAAGATGATGGTTTCGAAAGTGCTTCGCACATTGGAAGAGAAAAGGCTTATTCTTCGCAAAGACCATGTTTCTGATACGCGTTCCAAATCGTTGTTGATTACGACAAAAGGCATGGATCTACTGAAACGTGCTACGCCTGACTTCCTTCTGGCAGAATCCGCGTTTTTCGAATCCTTAGGCAAAAAGGAAAAATCATTTAGCAAGCGCGTCCGAAAGATCAACAAGCTCAACAACAAAGAAGAGGTTTCCGACGAAAACGATTCAGATTCGAACGACGATTAGTTTTAGAGTTTCTTCAAAAAAATCTCTCGCAGTCGGGATCCCGCAGCCTCGAACTCCCCGCAGCCTCGGACTTTAGTCCGAGGATACATAATTTAAGGCGATGAAAAATCTCCCAATTGCGTGGATTTAGTTTTTGTATACATTTGACCCATTATTCAAGGGGTGTCCTGAAGCAATTCAGGGCTGAGATCATACCCTTTCTCGAATTCATTTTCGGGACGAACCTGATCCGGGTCATGCCGGCGTAGGGAGGATTGGTATCACTTATTTGTCGGATTTGCCGGCCCCTGCACGTCCGTTGTAAACTTAAAACCTTACAGCGATGCGAAAAGCAGCAATTATCATCACCATTTTTTTAGCCGCTCTGTCGGCTTTAAATGCACAGTCCAGTTTTAGTGGTACTGTAAAAGATCCCAACGGGCAGCCCATTCCAGGTGCTTCAGTTAGGATCCTCGGAACTTTTTTGGCTACAGCTACCGATGCCAATGGGAAGTACGATTTTAAAAACCTAAACCAGAAAGAGATCGATGTTGAGGTCAGCTCACTTGGTTTTCTTGCCCAACGTGATCGTATTATTCTTCCTGCTGGAGCCCAGAAAGATTGGAAACTTCAACCACAGAATTATCTGAGCAATGAAGTTGAGATTCAATCTACTCGAGCCGACGATAAATCGGCGATGGCTTTCACCACCTTGAGCAAGGAAGAAATTAAAAACCAGAATTTTGGGCAAGACATCCCGTTTTTATTGGCGACCCAGCCTGGTGTTGTGGTGAACTCTGATGCAGGAACTGGCATCGGTTACACGGGTATTCGCGTGCGCGGATCCGATCCAACGCGGATCAATGTCACTGTAAACGGAATTCCGATGAATGATGCCGAATCGCACGGGCTTTTTTGGGTCAACATGCCCGATTTCGCATCCTCCGTTTCGAGTATGCAACTTCAGCGCGGTGTTGGAACATCCACCAACGGTGCTGGGGCTTTTGGTGCAACGCTCAACCTACAAACCAACAGTTTCAGTGGGAAGCCTTATGCGTCGTACACAGGAAGTGCTGGATCATTCAACACCTTGCGCCATTCGTTTGAGGCAGGAACAGGCTTGATGAACGGTTTCACTTTTGACGTTCGGATGAGTAAAATCAATTCGGATGGCTTTATTGATCGTGCTTCGTCAGATCTCAAATCGTTTTATTTAACTGGCGCGTGGTATGGAAAGAAGTCATCCATCCGTGCCAATGTGTTTTCAGGCCGCGAAAAAACCTACCAAGCCTGGTATGGCGTTCCGCAAGATTCTTTGGCAACCAATCCAACCTACAATCCTGCGGGCGTTAACTACGACGCCGAAGGTAATGAGCAGTTTTACGACAACGAAACCGACAACTACCAGCAAGACCATTACCAATTGTTTTTCAACCACGAGCCTCGTCAGAATCTGCAATTCAATGTTGCTTTGCACTATACCCGTGGCCGGGGATATTTTGAGCAGTACCGCCAGCAAGATGATTTAGAAAATTATGGAGCATCTCCATTGGTTTATGGTGCACAAACAGTGATTTCGGGAACCGATACGATTTCCGTTCCGGGTGATACAATTTCAACCACCGATTTAATCCGTCAGCGTTGGCTCGACAACCACTTTTATGGAACCGTATTTTCGGCAGTTTGGCAGGTGAACAACAAGTGGAGATTGATTTTTGGTGGAGGAGCCAACCGTTATGAAGGAGCACATTTTGGTGATGTTGTTTGGGCTCAGTTTGGCGACGCATTGCCAAGAAATACCCGATATTACGATAACGATGCAGTGAAAACAGACGTAAATGTTTACTTGAAGTCGAATTACGAAATCGTTTCGAATCTAAATTTCTTCGCCGATTTACAATACCGCACAGTGAATTACGATTTTCTCGGATTCAACGACTTACTTCAATCGGTACAGCAGGATGTAGCGCTCAATTTCTTCAATCCGAAGGCTGGTTTAACTTGGGATGTAAACGATCGTCACAGATTGTTTTTATCCACTTCTGTGGCTAACCGTGAACCAGTTCGAGATGATTTCACTCAGTCGAGCGTGAATAGCCGCCCACTTCCAGAAAGATTGGTTGATACTGAATTCGGCTATCGATTCAAACAGCGCACGTTCAAAGCTGGCGTAACTGCTTATTTCATGGATTATACAAACCAGCTTGTGCTCACAGGGCAAATCAATGACGTAGGAGCTTACAACCGTGTGAACATCGCAAGCAGTTACCGCGCTGGTGCTGAGCTTGAGTGGGAATGGCAAGTTATGAGCAAGTTGGCCTTTTCCGGAAACTTTGTGTATTCTGTCAACAAGATTGATGCATTTACTGAGTTTGTTGACGATTACGATACTGGAGCTCAGCAGCAAATTCAGTATTCAAACACCAACATTGCTTTCTCTCCAAACATCACTTCTGCAGCAACTGTTAGTTGGAAGCCATTCTCATTCTTGCGTTTTGATTTGATAAACCGGTATGTTGGAGAACAGTTCCTCGACAATACCTCGAGCCGCGACCGAATGTTAGACGATTTTACGGTAACTGATTTCAGGTTGAATTATAGCATCAAACTAAAAGAAGGTAGAGCGATTGAGCTTTCATACCAATTGGCCAATGTGCTTGATCAACTGTATGCGCCCAACGGCTATACCTTCTCTGGTTTAAGTGGAGGCACAAGATTAAATTTCAACTACTTGTATCCACAGGCTGGTCGCAACTCCATGTTTATGTTGCGCTTAACGATCTAATTATTTCACCACCCAGCGGATGGTCTTGCGGAATGATCCTGCTTGAACATCCGCTAGGTAAAGCCCTGCTGGATATTCTGCTTTGAGGATGTTTTCTTGAACAGAATCTGTTTTTCCAAAATTCCGCTCATCTACCAGTCGGCCGTCGGTTGCATACACACGCAAAGTAACGATGGCCGGCTGATCGAGCTGAATATCAAGTGTAGCTGTTTCCTGTGCTGGATTTGGAAAAATGATAGCTCTCGATGGAATCAACCCAGCTTCAGGAGTGTTCAACACGCCTCCAACGGTAAAGTCTTCGCGAATAAACGAACCGAAATCGGTGCCCCAGAATTTCAAGAATCCAGAACCGTTTGCTTTTCTGATGCGGATAAATCCAGTACCGTCGCTGTTGGCCCACCAGCCAAGACCGTCTTCATCAGAATCTTCCAAAACAAACGTGTAGCAACCCCAAGGAAGCGTTAATGTATCGCGGTATTCGGTTGTACTGGTCATGTTCGATCTATCGGCAACGATGTTCCCCTCTTTGTCTTCGATTTTCCAATAGCTTTCGTTTCCAAAGGAATTTGTGTACATGTTCACTACAAACGATTCGGGCAATTCTAATGGCGCTTCATAGGTCGATTCCATGCGGTTATTTAGTGCATACTCGTCGGTGGTTCCATTTGGATTTGAAACAATCACCTCGAAAGTTCCAGATTCATTCCATTGCACATTCGCAGGAAGTTCAACTTCTTCGGTTTTCAAAAATCCAAGGTTACCTGTCCAAGTGAAGTTGCTTTTTTGTCCGGCTTTGTCGCCATATTGAATTACCAACGAAGTAAGCGCAGTGCTTCCGTTGTTACGGATCAAAATTTTCGGACTTCCACAAATGGGATTGATACGACTATGGTAATACTTGGTGCTTGGAGCAATGATTTCTTCTACCGAGGCGTCAACATTGAAGTTTGGAGCACCATATTCGAATAGGAAAGATTCAATTACGTAGTTCGGGTTTGAGCCTCCTTGGTTCACATAATTTTGCATTTCGCAAGTGAACGTGTGGCTAGTTGAAGGCTCAACATTTAGATCTGTGAAATCAGGATATGCAATATCGCCAGGGCACCATCCAGATCTATCGTAGAGCCAAGTTCCCGCTTGAGGGAAATTTGGATTTTCGCCGCATTGGTCTTTCCAAACCAATTTTTGGAGGTAAACGTTTCCGTCCATTTTCATGGTTCTTTCCTTCGGACAAAATTCTGCGCAGTTCTCAATGTCGCCAAAGCTATGGCCTGTTTGCACGATGTAAGAACGAATTGAGCGCGTATTTGGGCTCAAAGTAATGTTCTTCGAGCTGAGTTGCGTGTTGATTGGGTTGTCGTTAAATCCGTAGGAGAAATTGCCATTCCAAAGTTTGTTCACTTTTTCGAAGTTGCGAATGGGAGAGCCTTCAATAAACTCGAAATCAAGATTTATTACCCAGCCTCTTCCAACATTGGTTTCGTAACCTGTGTGGCGATATTGAATTTCAACCGAATCTCTTAAAAGACCTGCAAAATCGGTTACATCCAAAGTCCAATCTCCTTTCCAAGTAGATGAATAACCCAATCCGTAAGGAGTGATGTAACGTGCAAGCTCAATATCGAGCGGCGTTCCATTGGTTCCGCCAGCGCGTTTCAGGTAAATGTAGTTGAGGTAATCCCATTCGCCACAATCTTCCCCGGCAGGGCAGCGAAACGAAAGATGCATAAGTACTTTGTGAACCGGTACGGTAGGAAAATTCCCCCAGCCGAAATAGTCAGTTGAGCCTACGGATGGGTTGGTTTCAATAAAAACATCGGTGTGCGTTGAAACGCGGATTGTATCTCCAGGAGCAGCATTCGCAATCAACACAGGAAACAACAACAAGAAGGTAAAAATCTGCTTCATATTCGGCTTGGATGGTTTGAGGCGATGAAGATAAATCAAGAATCGAATAATCACGAGAACATTTGCCAATCGGCTCAAAATAATTTAGAGACATTCTACACACAATTCCATCCTACCTTTGATGTATGAAATGTTTATCAGGCATATTGGCAATCTATTTCCTTCTTGGAAGCCTTTTGCCAAAAGCCGATTGGGAAGAATTGCCCAAATTAGCTGCCTTGGTGGACCATTTTGAGCAACATCAACTTGAAGCGGGTACCGGATTTACTATTTTCGATTTTATCGAAATCCATTACATCGATCCAACCAGCGACACGCCTGATAGCGAACACAACAAACTGCCGTTCTATCATCACAGTTCGGCTCCTTTTGTTGCAGTTCTTCCAACTTTTCATTTTGAGATTCAGCACCATACCTTGCTGGTCGATTTTTCGAGTACAAGAATAGAGCTCCAACCAAGAGAGCATTCCAACGCCATTTTCCAGCCGCCAAGAGCCTAACTGAACTTCGCTTTTCAGTTAACCATTAATCCTAGTCGGACAGGCTGGTCCGTCATTTCCTATGCTTTCATCTATTATTTCCTTTTCCATAAGGAACAAGCTCATTGTCATGTTGCTAACTGCAGCTATGGCCGTATGGGGAATTTATGCCTTCACGCGCCTGCCGGTGGATGCGGTTCCCGACATTACTAACAATCAAGTTCAGGTCATCACTATCGCCTCCGATTTGGCCGCGCAAGAGATTGAGCAATTTATCACATTCCCCATAGAACAATCGCTGGCTACCATTCCTGGGAAAACCGAGTTGAGGTCTTTTTCTCGAATGGGCCTATCGTTGGTAACGATCGTTTTTGATGAAGAAACCGATATTTATTGGGCTCGGCAGCAGGTTTCGGAACGTTTGCGCGATGCCGAATCTCAAATCCCTCCGGGGATGGGAAAGCCCGAAATGACACCCGTAACAACAGGTTTAGGTGAAATTTACCAATATGTGATCAAGCCCAAGAAAGGCTTCGAAGACGCATATTCACTCGCAGACCTCCGAACCATCCAAGATTGGATTATCCGTCGCCAACTGCTTGGAACTCCAGGATTAGCCGATGTGAGTAGCTTTGGAGGGCATCTTCGTCAACTCGAAATCGCAATCCGCCCATCCGCCCTACAAAGCATGGGAATCGAGATTGGCGATGTTGTGAAAGCCATCGAAACCAACAATGCTAGTTCTGGTGGTTCATATATAGAGCATAACGGTGGGAATCTCTATGTGCGTGCTGATGGTTTGCTAAAAAACGCAGAAGCAGTTTCCAATTTGCCAATCATTCTTCGCAACGATGGCTCTCCAGTTCGTTTGGGTGAAGTGGCCGATGTACGCGATGGCTTTGCAACTCGATTCGGCGCTATGACCTCTGATACTTTAGGAGAAGCCGTTGGTGGTGTGGTGCTCATGTTAAAAGGCGCGAATTCATCTGCAGTGATCGAAGAGGTGAAATTGAGGATGAAAGAAATCCAAAAATCTCTCCCACCAGGTTTGGTCATTCGTCCTTTCCTCGACCGCACCAAGTTGGTCAACAATGCCTTATCAACCGTAAGTAAAAATCTAGCCGAAGGCGCGCTGATTGTAATTTTTGTGTTGGTTATCATCCTCGGCAACCTCCGAGCAGGCCTCATTGTAGCTTCTGTAATTCCGTTGGCGATGCTGTTTGCTATCATCATGATGCATCTCTTTGGTGTTTCAGGAAACCTGATGAGCCTTGGAGCAATCGACTTTGGGCTTATTGTAGATGGAGCAGTCATCATCATCGAAGCTGTTGTGCACGCCATGGCTGGAAGATTAGTGCTCAATACATCAGGAAAAATGGATCGAAAAGAACTCAATTCGCTCGTGGAGAAAAATGCAGGCAAAATGATGCGATTTGCCGCCTTCGGTCAAGTCATCATCATGATTGTGTACTTGCCTATTCTGAGTCTTGCCGGAGTTGAAGGCAAGATGTTCAAGCCTATGGCCGAAACGGTGGGCTTTGCCATTGTTGGCGCGCTAATTCTTTCGCTCACATGGGTACCAGTTGCTGCCACGCTCTTTTTAAGCAGAAAGCCCCAAAAGGGGAAGTCTATTTCCGATAAAATAATCGAATCCATTACCAAGGGCTACAGCAGAATGCTTTCAAAGGTAATTCGTAGAAAACCGATTGTCTTAGCCTCTGCTGCTGCACTTTTGGCGATTGCTTTAGGGGTTTTTAGTTTTTTGGGTGCCGAGTTTATTCCAACCTTGGAGGAAGGCGATTTCGCCATTGAAACCCGACTGCCAACTGGAAGCAGTTTAACATCCACCATCGAAGCCACGCAAAAAGCCTCTGGAATATTGTTGCGCCAATTTCCTGAAGTGATAACAGTAACAGGAAAAATCGGCACATCCGAAATTCCTGTAGATCCGATGCCCATCGAAACTTGCGATTTAATCGTGAGTTTAAAAGACCGCAGCGAATGGACCTCTGCCGCCTCGCGGGAAGAACTTGCCGAGAAGATGGGTGAAGCACTTGCGACAATTCCGGGCGTTTCGTTCGGGTTTCAGCAGCCTATTCAAATGCGTTTCAACGAACTGATGACCGGCGCAAGGCAAGATGTTGTGTTGAAAATTTATGGAGACGATTTGGATTCGTTGTCAAGTTTGGCAGAACGTGCAGGACAAATAGCAACGGTTGTTGATGGTGCTCAAGATGTTTATGTAGAGCAGGTTACTGGATTGCCCCAGCTATTTGTAGAGCCCGATCGCAATGCTTTGCTGCGTTACGGAATTTCGGTTGATCAAGTGCTCATGTTGGTGAGATCTGCCTATGCGGGAAGCGATGCTGGATGGATTTTTGAAGGAGAAAAGCGCTTCAAAATTGTGGTGAAGCTACCTCAATCACTTCGAAACGATCCGCAAACAATGGGTTCATTAACGATCAATGATCGAAACGGAACCGCAATTCCGCTAAGCGCCTTAGCAACAATTAACGTGAAAGAAGGTCCTGTTCAAATTCAACGTGATGAAGCGCGTCGCCGCATAATTGTTGGGTTTAATGTAAGAGGGCGCGATGTGGCTTCGGTGGTTAAAGATGTAAAAGGAAGCATCCAATCGAAACTTTCTTTGCCACCTGGTTACTCGGTAACTTATGGCGGCCAGTTTAAAAATCTCGAAGAAGCATCAACACGATTAACAATAGCGGTTCCTGTTGCATTAGCATTGATTTTTATACTTCTGTTTTTCACTTTCGGCTCCGTAAAATATTCTCTGCTAATCTTTTCGGCAGTTCCATTTGCGGCTATTGGTGGCGTGCTTGCTCTTGCTCTTCGGGGGATGCCGTTTTCCATCTCTGCAGGCATCGGATTCATTGCGCTTTCGGGCGTTGCAGTGCTTAATGGAATTGTCTTGATTGGCTCTTTTCTCGAATTGAAAAAACAAGGGCTCGACGCGCATTCGTCGGTGATTAAAGGAGCCGCATCTCGTTTCAGACCAGTTATCATGACTGCCTTGGTGGCTTCTTTGGGCTTCTTGCCAATGGCACTTTCCGGATCATCAGGAGCAGAAGTGCAGAAGCCCTTGGCAACCGTTGTGATTGGTGGATTAATCTCGGCCACCTTGCTCACCTTGTTTATTCTTCCACTGTTTTATTTAATGGTCGAAAAAATCCGTTCGAAACCTGCAGTTGTTTCAGGGTTTATTGGAATCTTGATGTTATTGTCGCCTTCCATGCAAGCACAGAATCCAGAACCTTTGCCTCTTGATAGTTTGCTTAAACGAATGAAGAGCAATCATCCACAAATTCAACAAGCCATCCTAGAAGTTAAATCCAGCGAAGCAATGCAAGGAGCAGCATTCGATGCTGGCAATTTCAACTTGGGTTGGATGGGTGGACAATACAATAGTCAGTATCGCGACAATCAATTCAATATCCAGCAAAGTTTCCCGAACCCAGTTTATGCAGTCTCCCAAAGTAGATTACTAAAGAGTTACACCGAAACAGCGAAAGTGGAATCCATTATCACCCAAAGGGAGCTGGAAATTAGGTTGCTCCAAACGTGGCAAACCTTGTTATTTGGAAAAGCCAGGAAAAGTTTGGTTGTATCGAATGACAGTTTGCTGCAGCAACTTGCAAGCATTGCCGAAAAGCGTTATCAGGCAGGCGAAAGTACACGTTTGGAGTGGCTTCAACTGCGCAACGCCGCCGAACAAGCTGCCATTTTGAGACAACAAAACGATCAATTGATCAAAAGTCAAGAAGTGCTTTTGGGATTTTTGTGCGGTCAAACACAACCGATTACAAGTCCGAATGAGGCATCTTTCAAACGCTTACCTATTCCACATAGTGAGAATTTTATTAAGTCGGTTCGCAATCCACACATGCAATTGGGAGAACTGAGGCTAAAATCGGCAGAACTTGCTTTAATATCAGAGCGAAACAAAATGCTTCCAGGATTTCAGTTCGGTTATTTTAACCAATCATTAACTGGAATTCAAAATATCAATGGACAGGACGTCTTTTTCGATGCATCCAATCGGTTTTCGGGGTTTCAAGCAGGCATAAACTTCCCATTGCTTTTCAATGCAAATTCTGCCCGAATTAAATCGGTAAGGCTTCAAACAGAGGCTGCAGAAATGGGGATGAAGTCGATACAGCTTGAGGTTTATTCCCAGATAAATACGCTAACAAACGAAGTGTATCAAAAAGACAAGCTGCTCTTGCAAATGGAAACAACCACCTTACCGCTTAACCTTGAGGTTGTTGAATTGGCGACCAAGTCTTGGATTTCGGGAAACACAGCTATTTCTGAATTGCTGTTAAGCATATCCACGGGCAACCGTGTGCAAATGGATTACCTGCAACTGCTGTGGGAGTGCAATCAACAAGCTATTCAACTCGATTTTAATTTAAAACCATGAACATCTTAAAATATAGTCTCATCGGAGCAGTTTCCTTCCTTTTTGCAGCTTGCAATTCGGGCAACACGAAAGTGGAGAAGGCTCAAACTACAACAACGTCGATCATTGAACTCACTGCTGAACAGGTAAAAAACGCTGGCATTACAACAGAAGCAACTGCAATGCGGCCGATCAGCAAAACAATTCAAGCTACAGGCAAGCTGGAAGTGCCTCCTCAAAATCGTGTGTCGGTGAGTGCGCCAATTGGAGGGTTTGTAAAATCAACTAACCTGCTTGAAGGAATGCACGTGCATAAGGGAGATGTTTTGGCTGAAATTGAACACCAAGACATTTTGAAACTGCAGGAAGATTTTTTGGAAACACGTGAAAGAAAATTGATGCTCCTACAGGAACTCGAACGCCAACGACTACTTAGAAAGGATGAAGTAAATGCTGTAAAGTCGCTTCAACAAGCAGAATCGGAGTTTAATGTCACGCAAATTCGGTTTCTTGGCTTAAGTGAAAGGATGAAAATCATCGGAATGAATCCGGAAAACTTCGAAAAAGAAAACCTGCGCTCCACCTTAAAAATTCGAGCCTCACAAGCGGGTTATGTTACTTCGGTGCAGGCAAATGCAGGCAAATTTGTATCACCAAATGATGTGCTTTTTGAACTGATCAATGTGGAACATTTGCATGCCGAATTGCAGGTAAATGAAAAGTTTATCGGCGCTTTACGTGAAGGACAAAAGATCCATTTTGAATTGGCAAACCAACCAGGAAAGAAATTTGACGCCGAAGTTTACCTCATTGGAAAATCATTAGGCGACAATCGATCTATTCGAGTTCACGGACACATCAACGGCAACGATTTAGCATTGGTCCCGGGTTTATTTATTGAAGCGAAAATTGAAACTGGGCTCGATTCTTTACCAAGTTTACCGATGCAGGCCATTGTTAGATTTGGAGGTCGACCAGTTGTGTTTGAAGGGTTAAGTCCTGGGAAGTACCAAGTAGTTCCAATTGAAATCCTAGGTGAAGAAGATGGATTTGTGGCGATAAAACCTAGCAATAAAGAGGCTTGGGGCAGTAGGAAAATTGTTACCAATGGTGCATCAGCTATTTTAGGCGTCTTGATAAATTCGAGTGAAACGGAGGAGTAATTGGCCTTTCATTGCAACTGAATAGTCCAATTTATCTGCTCGATTTATTGGCTTTAGGCTTGAAAAGCTTCATTTTAAAGCAAAAAAAATCCCGACCTGATTTGGCCGGGATTTTTTCTTAACCTGTTATGTAATTATTTTTTAACGAAACGAGTTACCTCGATGTTGTCGTTGTTCTGAACAGATACCAAGTAAAGACCTGCAGGAAGAGCAGAGATGTCCATATTTTGGATCATAGAAGCAGAAGCGCTATTAAGAACAACCTCATTAGCAACTACGCGACCCATAACATCAGTTACGATAACTGTGTAATTGTCGGTTGAGTTTGTAGCATTAATTTCGATGCTCACCATTTTGTCTGCTGGGTTAGGGAAAACAGAAACTCCGTATTCACCTTCTCCGATTACTTCTGTGAAAGACTCAGCGTTGCGGCCAGAGTTTGTAGAAGCAACACACTGATTCAAACCTACGATACCATCAACGTCATAGCCATCAGAACGACCTGGTACTGTGCCAAGAACTGTTACGTCAGTGATTTTGATGAAGTTGATTCCGCCGTAAGCAGCAGGGATGTTCAATTTACCATCGCGGCAAAGAACTGCACCAGCATCATCAGCAGTAACTTCTGCTTCTAGATCGAAGAAAGTTACGCCATCGATAGAACCTTCGAAACGCGCTTTTTCTGGGTAAGAAGCACAAGGACGCGCAGCATTATCTCCGAAAGTAGTTTCATACATTTGAAGATCAGCGCCAGCACCGTTGATGATAGTGTAAGGGAAAGAAAGTGTAGTTGAACCAGCATAACCTAAAGCGAAGAAGTTGTTATTCGCAGCTGAAGTTGCAACGTCAGACATTTGAGGAGCGCCTAACATTTTTCCTTGAATTGAGCGGCTAGCTGGAACTGCAGACCCATTGTCACGAAGACCTTGAGAAATAGCAGCTACTGCGTTTGGAGAATATTTGGCAGCAGCATTAACCATTGGCATTGCGCAACCAACATATCCTTCGATACCATCAACATCAAATGCATCTTGGTTAGAAGACTGGAAAACTGGAGTAGTTTCGTCTGTACGGTCTTCGATTTTGATTTCGCTTGCCCAGCTTAAAAAGCCAAGATCAACTTCGAAATCTAAACACTGACCAGTTTCTGGAGTTAGAAGAATCCATGGCTGACAAGCATCTTGACGTGCATAGATTGCCGCACGCTCAGGCCAAGCAACACAGTTTGAGCTGTTTCCGTAAGATGTTTCCCATACTTTGAAGTCCATTCCTGGGATGTTACAGATTGGAGTAGAGAACTGAAGCTCGATAGATCCACCATAACCAAGAGATACGAACTGAACAGTTCCGCTTCCTTCGCCGATGTTTGAATCGTTTGTGCTTGGGTCAACAGATCCTACAACATTGTTAGGATTGGTTCTTGCTGGGCGAACTGAACCGATTGGGCTTACACCGTCGGCCAAAGGGCCTGGATTGTAGTTTGAAGAGCTTGTTGCGTAAACTTGCGCCTCAACTGTTCCTGTCGACAACAGCGCTGCCGCCATCAAAGGGAAAAATAGTTTTGTAGAAAACTTCATAAAAATTTTAATTAGTTAGGTTAAGAGGATTCAAATGTAGATAATCTTACATCAAACAACAAAATAAAGTTACGCGATAATGATATAAATAAAGTATATTAATATACACATCGATGACTTTCATTGTTTTGTTAGTGTTAATTTATGATACAATGGATATTGGTCTTTGGGGGTTGTCATTATTTTTCAACAGATTTTCCTTACACAAGTGACGTAAGATTAAATCCATTTAACAAAAAAATGTGCAAAGCATTCTGTTTTGTATTGCGCGTTCGGAAGAATGTAAAGGTAAATTTGCAGCTTAATACATATGTATATGAAACTACGTGCCTTATTACTTCTGTGTCTATCTATGACTCAGTATTCAATTTATGCTCAAACATTCGATTACCCTTGGGCATTTAATGCAGTTCAATTTGGCGACTTTGTGATTCCAAGGGATGTTGACGTTGATGCAAATGGAAACACTTACATACTGTTTAACTATTCCGACCCGTTGCAAATTGGATCAATTCAATTTGAGCCTGTTGGACAGGCAGATATTGGTGTTGTAAAAATCTCTCCAGATGGAGTGCCACTTTGGGGAGCGGCTGCAGCCTCCGCCTCTGCCGACCAAGGCAATGCCATCACTGTCAATACGCTTGGAGAAGTTTACATTACAGGTTACTATACCAACGATATCCAGTTCGACGATTTAATCTTAAATGCAAATGGAAATTCCGGTGCAACCGAATTCTTCGTCGCAAAAATTGGAGTTGATGGTTTATGGGATTGGGTTAAACAACAATCGAGTACTGCTATTGCTGCCGGAAATGCTATTGATTCAGATAGCCAAGGCAACATCATTGTTGGAGGCTCTTTTTTTGGAGAAGATTTGTTGATTGATCAAGAGAACTTCACTGCGCAAGAACAACTTCCGTTTGTTTTTAAAGTGAATCCTGATGGACAAATTCTTTGGTCTTTCAATCCCGAAACACCCTACGGAGCAAGTTTAGGAGGCTTAACTGTAGATGAATCGGGCAAAGTTTACCTATGTGGAAGCTTTGGAACTTTCGAAGATGCAGAAGTTGTACTTACTGCTGGAAGTGTCGTTTTAACCAACGTTGGCGATCCAGAGGAAAGTATTACCGCTGCCGACATGTATGTACTTGCGCTTTCTGCTGATGGCGTTCCCATTTGGGGCAAAAATGCGGGAAGTCTCTATTTTGAATCTTTTGCAAGTAGTATTGCTGTAGACAACAGTGGCCAAGTTTATGTTACTGGATTTTTTCAAGACTCGCTCTCTAATTCTATCACCACACTTGACGCAGTTGGTGAGCAAGGAGATTATGATTATTATCTGGCTTCTTTTTCCAATACAGGCGAATGGTTGTGGCTAAACCAAATTGGAAACGGGAACTTCAATACAGGATCTATTCTTTTGAAATCCTCATCCGAAGGTTATGTTTATTTATCCGGTGGGCTTGAAGTTGAACCTTTTGATTTTGGAACATTTTCTCTGAATACAACAGGAACAAACACATCTTTCCTAACACGAATAAATACCGATGGTTCTTACCGATGGGGTTTCGGTCATCCTTCGGTTTTTGGATTTGCTGTTTATGCTAACAATTCGTTCAGGATAACGGGTAGTTTTTCTAGCCCAATTACATTAGGCGCAACAACGCTGACTCCTACTGGAGGTGCAAGCTCCGATCTTTACACTTGCAGATTAGATTATAGCCCGCTTATTCCTGATGGCCTGACTCAAATTACCCAAATACAGTTGAGTGCCTACCCAAATCCGTTTTCCAATCAATTTGATTTGCTGGCCAATGAAGAAGTGATTGAGGTGCGATTGTTTGATTTAACGGGCCGCCGCGTTGATGCACGCTTTAGCTTTCACGGAAATACGGTAAGTATTGTACCAACATCTTTTGATGTTTCGCTTTTATTTGTTGAGGTTTTAACCGCCTCGGGTTCTAAAACAATTCCGGTAGCAAAATTCGATTGATTAATCGCTCATTATAGCGCATAAAAAAAGGTCAAGTGCAAATCCGCGCTTGACCTTTTTTTATGGATGAATATGCCTTATTCTTTTTCGTTATAGGCCATTACAATTTTATCGATGTCTTTAACGGTGTAGTTTTTTTCTTTGATGAGTTTCACAATGTCTTCATCGCCTTTAAAGTAGGCTGCCATTTCCTTTTGAAACTTCTTATCAAGCACTTCATACATTTCGACACTTTCTTTTTTCTTGAGAAACATTCCAACCACATAATCCATTTTCTGAGGCGTGCTGAGTTGAGTCTTGAACCAACAACGATAAAGGTTTAGATCTCCCGTTACTACTCTTTCCATTACCATGGGAGGAATGTCTGCATCAAGAACGATGAAATCGAAAACCAAGCCTTTGGTGCCAAATGAGGTTAGTTTTTCGGGCCCGTAGCTCTTTTTTTGTTGAGAAGCGTCTTTTGAATCGATGAATTTGATTTTCTCGAAACGCTCTCCTGTTTTGGTGTTTTCGTAACAAACTTTGCCACGAAGCGTGTCGCCTTTTTTGGTTACAGCCCAGCCATCGGTAAAATCGAGGCCTTTTTTGTCTTGTGCATTAACGCCAATAAACAGAAACACACTGGCGATTAGAAACATCAATTTTTTCATAGGGTACTTAAGGAGATTATGTTTTTCAAACCTATGAGAATTTTATTCATTCTCAAATGCTTTGGTTAAAAATCATGCTGATTTAATATTCAGTCTTATTTCAAGACTAGTGCTTACCAACTTCCACCGGCACCACCGCCGCCAAAACTGCCGCCACCAAAGCCTCCGAAACCACCTCCGCCCGAACTTCCACCACCAAAGCCTCCGCCGCCAAATCCCCCGATAGGGAAACCTCCCCAACCTGGACCTCCGAAAGTTCTAAAGCCTCTGTTGCGGCCACCGCGGCTGCCTTTGCTAGAAATGAAGATTATGAAGAGGATAATAAATACAACTATGATCCAAGGCGGAATGCCAAGTCCTCCGCGACGCCCTTTTTTCTTGCCAAATCCTTTAAATGTGCCTTTAAGCAATTGTTCAAGATCGGTTGTTGCGAGTTCTAGCCCTTCGTAATAAGAACTTTTCTTGAAGTAGGGCAGCATGTGCTCGTCCACAATTCTTTTGGCTGTGGCATCTGGTACAAATTCCTCTAGCCCATAACCGGTGGCAATAAACACTTCGCGTGGATTGCTCATCGATACAAGTATGAGCAGGCCGTTGTTTCGATCTTTCTGCCCTATTCCCCATTTTTCTGCCAATGCTGGCGCATAAGATGAGGCAGGTTCTCCATCAAGTTCCGAAAGCGTAACAACTGCAATTTGTGTGGATGTACTGTCGTCGAAATCGACCAGTTTTTGTTCAAGTTTCGCCTCTTGGTCCTGACTTAAGATATTGGCAAAGTCGTTGACGATCTTAGGAGGCGATTGCTGTTCGGGAAAAGTTTGACCCGAAACGATCGAACTTGACCAAAGTAAAAAAGCAACGAATAATTGAAGTTTAGTGGCCAAAGGAAATATCATTACTTAATTCGTCTGTGTCGTCACGCTGGTAAGGGAAATAGGTGCGAAGTTTTTCTCCCGCGTGTTCAACTGCCAGAGAAAGACCTGCGCTAAATTGCCCTGCAGAAAAGTGCATACGCATAAGTTGCAGGGTTTCATTCCAAAATCCTTCAGGTACCATTTGGTTAATTCCTTGGTCGCCAATGATCGACATTTTGTGGTCTTCGGTGGCAACATAAATGAGCACACCATTTCTGTCTTTGGTGTCGTTCATTTTTAACTCGTAAAAGAGTTCAATCGCTCTTTGATATGGATCGCTGTCGCACTTGGTTTCAATGTGCACACGAATCTCACCCGAAGTTCTGTCTTCGGCTTTGCCAATAGCGTCGATGAGCGCTTGTTCTTCTTTTCTACTAAGAAAGGTTCCCATCAGAATTTAACTTCGGGCGCTTTGTCGGCTCCTGCAGCGGCTTCGAAATAAGCTCTTGGTGCAAATCCAAACATCCCTGCAAAAAGGTTCGTTGGGAAAGAACTTACTTTTGTGTTGTAGGTTCTCACTACATCATTGAATTTCTTTCTTTCGGTTGAAATTCTGTTTTCTGAGCCTTCTAATTGTGCTTGAAGTTCGCTAAAGTTCTTGTTGGCTTTCAAGTCTGGATAGTTCTCTGTCACCATCAATAATCTCGAAATAGCACTCGATAAACCATCTTGCGCTTTTTGGAAACGCTGTAAACCAGCATCATCCAAGTTATTGGCATCTAATTTAACTGATGTTGCCTGCGAACGTGCAGTTATAACAGCTTCGAGGGTTGATTTTTCAAAATTAGCGGCACCTTTTACAGTGTTTACTAAGTTTGGAATAAGATCGGCTCTGCGCTGATACACGTTTTCAACTTGCGCCCAAGCAGAGTTTACATTTTCTCTTTCTTTCACAAGTCCGTTGTATGAACAACCACCTGCTCCAAAAAGGATAATAACAAAAAGGATTACGATTCCGATAACAACGGTACTTCTCATGTTGAATAACAGTTTTTAGAATAAAGAAAACCGGGACGAACAATTGCTGTTCCCCCGGTTAAAAATATGGCAAAATAACCGTTATGCGACGTTTAGCCGGAAATAAGGCGGTGGAATTGTCCGGCCGCTGACATTCTGTCCAGAATTTACAGTAGATCTATGCTGTGAATCCGGTGAATCGGAATCACAATGCCACCTTTCAACATGATAGCCGAATCGGTTGTGGCCCAAATTGTTGTGTCTACCATCTTGCTACCATCACGGTCTTCGAAAACAATCTTTACTTTGTTGTGATATAGGTTCGAAAGAATAGTTGCCCGCTCGAGTAATGTGCGTCTTTCTTGAGCCGATTCAACAGATTTTAAAACTTCTTCACGAGGAAAAAACATCTTTTTGAGAGTCTCTTTTTCCACCAGAGGTACGTTACGCATAAGTTTGTGTGTTTAAATGTTCGTTTGGAGTCTGTTACGAACGCACTTTTTTCTGGTTACATCAGCAGCCTTCTGCTATAAAGTTGAAACCAACCTCACTCGAATCATACTTTTATCTCCTTCCTTAACAGCGAATCGCTTGTCAATTCTGCGATTCACAACCCAAGCAATGTCATTTTCTACACACAAAAGCAATTGCATTTTTTTAGCTTCGGAACTCAATTTTTGGTCTTTGAAATAATCGCTCATTTTTTTCCGGCCTAACATGCCTAGAGGATAGAAATAATCCCCTGTTTGAGCGTTTCGAATACTCAATTTTTGGCCTAGAATTTCGGCAGAGAGATACACTTCATTTTCAGCTGTTGTGTTCTTATAATCAGCTACTTCTGTAATGATTTCTGAGAAAATCTTCCAATGCTCGGAGTTTGGAGCTATTGAAACATCCTTAAGTTTCTGATAAACAGATATATGAGACCGGTTTGATGTGGCGCTCCACAAGGCAGTGTGGTACACTAGTTCTTTGCCTTTTGTAAGATTTACAGCTATTTGTTCACAAAGCGACCAAGAAAAACCCAAATCCCCAAGTAAGTGATGAAGAATATATGTTGGTTCAGGGTGTTCTCGTAATTTTTGTTTGTTGATGAGAAGGCCCGCCTTATCAGCAGTTTGCTCTAAGATGCCAGCTTTTTGAATGAAATAATTCAGCAAGTTTTGCTCAGTTTTCAAACGCGTGCAAGTTTCTGCCAGAACCTGCGAGACCTCTGGGTTTAATTGCTTGAGTTCGGGCAGGATCAATTTCCGAATGTGGTTTCTTCGGTATTTAATCGATTCATTGCTCGAATCTTCTCTCCAAGTTACTGTTAGGTCGTTCGCTGAATCTTCCATTAACGCACTCGAAATTTCGAGCAAAGGCCTGCAAATCAAGTCATTTTGCGCATCCATTCCTGAAAGTCCTTTCCCCCCAGAGCCTCTTATCAACTGCAACAAAAAGGTTTCTGCTTGATCTTCTTGGTGGTGTGCAGTTAAAACGGCTTCAAATCCGAACTGCTTCTTTAAGCTTTCGAACCACGCATACCGAATTTCTCTCGCTGCCGATTGAACATTGTTGCCTGGTTGGCTTTTCATCATTTCTGATGCTTCCAAAAAGTGAAAGGTGCGCCCTTCCAGTTTGGCCGCTTCTTTCACAAATTGAGCGTCTTCTTTGGATTCTTCTCCACGCAAACCATAATTTACGTGTGCAATGTCGAATGTGTATTTGAGTTGGCCCAAGATTTTGCACAAAAGCATAGAATCTCTTCCGCCGCTCGCGGCAAGTAAAAGCCTGCTTTTTGATGGAGAGAATCCCCATTCTTCAAGCTTTTTTGAAACGTGCAGAATTAATTTTGTAGTTCCTTCAAGCATTGTATTAGTGCTTCTGCTTTGAGCATGCATTCGTCGTATTCTTGATCAGCATCGGATCGTATTGTAATTGCGCCACCGGTACTAAAACTTAGCAAGCCGGTTGCTGCATTCCACAAATAACT
The DNA here is from genome assembly GCA_947460255.1 of Bacteroidota bacterium. Classification (GTDB taxonomy): domain Bacteria; phylum Bacteroidota; class Bacteroidia; order M30B66; family M30B66; genus CAMCXT01. The sequence goes on along the minus strand of CANHIS010000047.1, from coordinate 1,046 downwards.
TCTAATCACTACGTTGAGATCGCAATGGTTGGGTCCATCGAAGTAGCCTACAGTGCCAGAATACAGCTCACGGCGAAATGTTTCGGTTTGATCGGCAATTTCCATGGCGCTAATTTTCGGAACGCCTGTCATTGAACCCATAGGGAACGCGGTTTCTATCAATCTACTGTGTGGAAGATTGGGTTCAATTTTGGCTTTTACAGTGCTTATCATTTGAAACACGCGGTTGTAAGCATAAATTCCACAGAGCTCCTTCACACGGACGCTTTCAGGAAGAGCAAAATGCGAAAGATCGTTGCGCACCAAATCAGTAATCATGATGTTTTCGGCTCTTTCCTTGGGGTCTACTTGAAGTTTTTCTAAGGTAGCTTGGTCGGTTTCCGTATCGCCAGTTCTGCGCGCTGTTCCCTTGATTGGTTGCGAAATCACATCATCCCCCGAACGGGTAAGAAACCGCTCCGGACTTGAACAAATGAGCCAACTGTTCTCCCATTTTAGCAGGCAAGAAAACGGTGATGGCGACTTTTCGTTGAGACGCACAAAGAGTTCAATAGGGTTTAGATCGTGAATTTCTGCGCTAAAGCGGATGCAGTAGTTTGTTTCGTAAATATTTCCACGTAAAAGATGTTGCCTTATTTTTTCGAATTGGATTTTGTATTGCTCTCTTGAAGTATCGGGCTTTATGTGAATCTGTTTGAAGCCAGTAGGCTCGTTGAACGTTGATTCTGGAATTGAACCATCGGACACTGACTGATGCTTTCTGTCTTCTCCAATAACTATTTCTGGAAGAAATGCGCCCGATAACGGAAAGCCTGATAAACTTGGGTGCTGGCTCTGAAGGTTTTCGAATGCGTTTTTGAGGTCGTACGAAAAAAACACTGGAAGTATGGAAGATTGTTGTCTCTCGATGTCTTCTTTAAATGCTTTCCAAGCAGATGGTGTATCAGATGAACAAACTGCAGCTACTTGATTTCCCGCCATTAGCAAGTGCTTCCAGCGACCATATTCGTCGGCATAGCCATTAGAATCGAGGTACAACATGTAGT
>CANHIS010000046.1 GCA_947460255.1 Bacteroidota bacterium | reverse complement strand
CCATTGACCAATATTCCTTACTGCTGCCTCCCGTAGGAGTCTGGTCCGTGTCTCAGTACCAGTGTGGGGGATCATCCTCTCAGAACCCCTAGACATCGTAGCCTTGGTGAGCCATTACCTCACCAACTAGCTAATGTCACGCATGCCCATCTTCAACCGCCGGAACTTTAAACAAGATAAGATGCCTTATCTAATTACTATGGAGTATTAATCCCTCTTTCGAGGGGCTATTCTCCAGTTGAAGGTAGGTTGCATACGCGTTACGCACCCGTGCGCCACTAAGTTTAGTATTGCTACCAAACTTCGTTCGACTTGCATGTATTAGGCCTGCCGCTAGCGTTCATCCTGAGCCAGGATCAAACTCTCCATTGTAAGTTTGATATTGTTTTTCCCGATTATTCATCGGGAGTATGTCTCAGATTTACTTCTCGACAAAGCATCTCTGCTTGGTCGCGATACTTGTTATTTCTTTACCTTTCTCAATATTTTCAAAGAACGAAAGTCTTTCGACTAATTTCCCTGTTCGGAAACGGGCTGCAAAACTACAACCTTTTTTTTAATCTCCAAATGTTTTTGAAAAAACTTTTAAATTATTTTTTCTCTGACATTTTTACTGAAGATTGCTGCCTCAATGAACGGGGCTGCAAAAGTACAACTGTTTTTGAAACTACCAAATAATATTTCAATTATTTTTTCGGTAGTGTTATAAACTGTGTTTGTTGCTGCAGACGTTTAAAGAACTTTGGGGCGGCAAAAGTACATTCTATTCTATACAATCCAAATGCTATCGTGTTTATTTTAACTCTAAGTACCTAACATGACTGATTATGAGATAGATAAATTTATGGATTGCCTAACGTAATTGGAAGATTCTGCCCATTGGCAACACGAAATCCTTCCAAAGCAAATCGCGCTATCCAGGAACTAACGGCTCTTACATTCATAGTTGATACCTCTGTAAAGAATGCTTCCCTAATCATATCTGTATCTACTGCGCCTAACGACAATGCATTGAATGACAGGCTACTACCCTTATACTCTGATGCTAAACCCTCCATTAATCCGGCTCCCGCCGCCTTTGATGAGCCGTAAACAGTTAGACCTGGATACTTTTCACTGCCTTGAAAACCTCCCATACTTCCTATATATATCACATGTGCATGTTGAGCACCGCGCAACCAAGGGAGTAACTTTTGTGTTAACATCAAAGGAAACAGATAGTTAACTGATTGCATTTGGGTGATTTCATCCTGCAGAAGCTCCTCAAAGGGCTTATTGACCAACAAACCTGCATTGTGAATTAGTACTCGTAAAGGAGCACCTTTGGAATTGAAATGCGATTCTATTTTTGATGTAACATCAGTAGAATTGGCAATATCTCCTTGAATATGCTCTACATTACTGCTTTGAAATGGTAAAGATTCCTGCCTAGATACTGCCGCTACGGAACAATCAAGGCTAGAAAAGACCTCACAAAGATCGTAGCCAATGCCTTTCCCGGCACCAGTAACTATGATTTGTGGTCTTTCTTGTATTTCAAAACTGGCTTTTGTGTTCATTTATGGTTTTATAATGGAAGTAAATGTTCTCAAATATCTGACTTCTCCTTTGAAATGAAGAGAAATTTACGGTCGAGTATTCATTATGTGGTTTGCTCTCATGATCAATAGATGGCTTTTCATCTTTTAAGCTCCAATAAATTCCGATTTTCAGAGCCTGTAGGACTATCTCTGAAAGCTATTTTGCATATTAGTCAGATTCGCGAGCCGTCTTTAAGGCCAAAACGTGTTTAAGTAGAATGAAACGGACCGTTGGGTTATCTTCAATCTGCTTAAACTTTCAATTTCGACTTCAATCTCTGTTTCTTTCCATGAAAAGATTGGAGGTTATGCTACAAACTGATGCATAACGATATAAATGTGTTCGCATTTTCTTCCTCTGATCGATACTGTTATCGCGTTCAGCAAAACATACTACCGATTTTTCTTTTGATTCTGTTATTTCATCTTAAATGAAACTCCTTTTCCCGAGGGGATTAACTACTTCCGATTGAACATCGGTTGTGGATGAAATTCATCGAGCAATCCCTCGAGTTATTATACATATATATATGTGTTCGCTTTTTCTTCCTCTGGTAAGCTGCTGTTGCCATGACATGCGCCAGGATCCTTCAAGTTTAATTTAGAATTGTATTGTTTCAAACCATGATGAAACTCCTTTTTCCCGAAAGGATTAATTACTTCTGCTTGAACATTGGTTGTTGTCAGAACCAAATCGAGCATTCCCTTCAACTGTGATACATATATATGTATTCGTTTTCCCTTCCTCTGTTAAGATAATGCTGCCATGTATGCCCTAGGAATCAACTCGTATACTTTATAATTGTGTTGATTCATTTACCCAAAAGCTCCATTTCCCCGGAGGGAGAATTTAATTGGCGATGGTTTATTGCGTCTATCAGAAACAAATCTGTTGACAACCGCTATTAATGACTCACTAAAATAGGATCTTGATCGTTCATTAGTCTGGTACTGCACCGAATCAATCCATTCTGCCTTATTTTTACAGCCATGAAAACGTATACTCTTCGAATTCTTCTACTGATTTTGGTTCTTCTGCCTGCCGGAATGCATGCGCAAACAGAGTACGGCGAAACGTTTAAAAGCAGGTTGTATGTTGGCGGCAATTTCGGACTAGGTTTCGGGACGTTCACTAGCATCGACATTTCGCCACTAGTTGGGTACAACATCAATAGATATTTTTCGGGCGGACTTGGAGCTACTTATATGTTTTATTCTTACCGAACATTCACCGGACAATCGGAACGCGCATCGTTTTATGGCGGGCGAATTTTTGGACGCATCGTTCCATTGCCTGATTTAATGCCCAATATATTTCTGCATGGTGAAATTGAAAGCATCAACAACGAGCGCTGGGTAACAAATGCTTTCGGGGCATACGAATTTAAGCGTGCTTGGACCCCTGCCATTCCTGTTGGTGCAGGTTTTAGACAAATGGCTGGAGAGAATTCATTCTTTACTATGACTGTTTTGTGGAATCTTTTAGACGACGGAACCCAAGAAAGCAGCATTTATGGTGGGCCACTTTTGTACAGAGTTGGGTTTATCTTGGGCTTGAACTAGGTATACTGCTCTGATCTTTTAACGCCATGCTAGAAAACACTACACTTTTTGCGGATATCATTCTTCCGTTGGCACTTCCTCGTTTGTTTACTTACCGGGTTCCGAGGCATCTTGAGAACCAAATCGTGGAACTACAGCGGGTAATTGTACCCTTTGGGAAATCGAAGCGTTACTCTGGCATCGTTCACAAGCTCCATCAACAGGCTCCTTCAGAAAGAGAAGCGCGTTACATTGAAGATGTGCTTGATCAAGAGCCCACCATTAATAACGAACAACTTCAATTTTGGGAATGGCTTGCTACATATTATATGTGTAGCTTGGGTGAAGTGATGAATGCCACGCTTCCTTCTGGAATGAAACTTTCGAGTGAAACTGTAATTCGCGCCCTAGAACTTGGCGAGCAAGAAGAAGAGCCTGAATTAACAGACCGTGAGCAACTCATCTTGGATGCTTTGAAAGTTGCAGGGGAATTAAGTCTGAAAGATGTGACCGAAATAGCAGGGATCAAAACAGTGTTTCCGATTCTTCGTGGAATGATGGAAAAGCGATTGGTTGTTTCGGATGCAGAAATTAAGGATGTATTTAAACGAAAGACGGAGGTTTACATTCACCTCGGTGAGGAGTTTAAGGAGCAAGATGCTTTGAATGCTTTGTTGAATCAACTTTCGAAAGCGCCCAAACAGGAAGAGCTGCTGCTCGCATTTATGAGTTCGGTGGATGGTTTTAACGAGAAAATGGAGGCCGTATCTCGAAAAGAACTCTTGAAAAGATCGGGCGCTAAGTCGTCGGTCTTGTTGCAGATGATCAAGAAAGGAATTTTCGTAGCCGAAGCTCGGCCAATAAGTCGCCTTGGAGGCGCTGCAGCAACGAGTGAATCCGTTTCACTTAGTGAAGCACAAACACTGGCGCTTGAAGATATCAAATCGGGCTTTGAACAAAACAAGGTGGTTTTGCTACATGGTTTAACAGGGAGCGGAAAAACAGAAATCTATATTCAATTGATTCGTGATGCACTTGACCGAGGAGAACAAGTGTTGTATATGTTGCCAGAAATTGCCTTAACGTCACAAATCATAAACCGCTTGCGGATTCAATTTGGGCGCAAAGTTCAGGTTTACCATTCCAGATTCAGCGAAAATGAGCGGATGGAGGTTTGGCAAGCCGTTGCAAAGCAATCTAGTGAAGGATCTTTGATTGTGGGTGCAAGGTCGTCGTTGTTTCTCCCGTTCCGTAACCTTGGGTTGATTATGGTAGATGAAGAACATGATCCTTCCTATAAACAAAACGATCCAGCTCCAAGATACCAAGGAAGAGATGCCGCGATTTATATGTCGGGGCTTTACAATACACATATATTATTGGGCACGGCGACTCCTTCGGTGGAGAGTTATTACCATGCCATGGCGGGCAAATACCATTATGTTCGGCTTGCCGAACGCTTTGGTGGTGCCATATTGCCTGAAATTTTGATTGCGGATTTGAAAGAAGATACCCGTAAACAAAAAATGAAGGGAATATTTAGTCCGATGCTTTTAAAAACCCTCGAGGAAACCACTGCTCGGGAGAAGCAAAGCATCCTATTTCGAAATCGAAGGGGATTTGCGCCTATGTTGGAATGCAACAAATGCCATTGGGTTCCTCATTGTGTACAGTGCGACATTAGCTTAACCTATCATAAATCGGTTCACCAGTTGAAGTGCCATTATTGCGGGTATTCAATGAATGTTCCTTCGAAATGTGGAGAATGCGAATCAACAGATATGCGCATGAAAGGCTTTGGAACGGAAAAGATTGAAGAAGAATTGAGTAGTTTAATACCGGAACTGCGCATTTCGCGGATGGATTTAGACACAACTCGATCAAAATATGGTCACCACAAATTGATCGAGGATTTTCAGGAGCAAAGAATTGATGTACTAATTGGCACCCAGATGATTTCGAAAGGGTTAGACTTTGATCATGTTCAGTTGGTTGCGGTGCTAAGTGCAGATTCGATGTTGAATTACCCGGATTTTAGAGCATTTGAAAGAAGTTTCCAAATGTTGTCGCAAGTTTCTGGTCGTGCTGGTAGGCGAAAAGAGCCGGGATTGGCAATCATTCAAACCTGGAAACCAGACCATCCAGTTTTGGAATGGGTAAAAAACCATGATTATGATGGCTTTTACAAAAACGAAATTGATGAACGAGAAAAATTTGGTTATCCGCCATTCACGCGATTGATCAATTTGAGTTTACGCCATGAATCTAACCTGGAGTTAGATAATGCTGCCGACAAATTGGGCATGTTTCTTAGGAAAACTTTTGGAAACAGGATTCTTGGACCAGAATATCCTCCCGTGAGCAGAATCAGAAATCTTTTTCAGAAGAACATCTTGGTAAAAATTGAACCAACGGCTTCATTGAAAAAAGTAAAGGAAGAGTTGAATAAACAAATCAGCCGGTTCTTTTCAGAGTTTCCGCTGAAAGGATACCGGCTGGTAATTGATGTTGATCCTTATAATTGATCAATCTTCTTTGAGAAGCTCGATAAACAAAATCAAAGATTAAGTAAGACTTCTTCTCCTTTTTTACCGTTGAACAACATTCGTTTTGGATTTTCGATGAGTTCTTTTATAGTGTAGAGGAATCCAACTGATTCGCGGCCATCGATAATTCTGTGGTCGTAGCTCAATGCTACATACATAATTGGGCGGATTTCAACTTTTCCGTTAACAGCAATTGGTCTTTCAACGATGTTGTGCATTCCAAGAATTGCGCTTTGCGGAGGATTGAGGATTGGAGTTGAAAGCATGGAACCGAAAACTCCACCGTTTGTGATGGTAAAAGTACCACCCGACATATCGTCTACAGTAATTTTTCCATCGCGGGCTTTAGCGGCCATGGATGCAATTCCTCTTTCGATTTCGGCTAGACTGAGGTTTTCAGCGCCACGAATTACGGGAACCATCAAGCCTTTAGGCGTACTTACCGCAATTCCGACATCGGAATAATTGTGATATATGATTTCTTCGCCATCGATCATTGCATTTACGGCTGGAAATTTTTGAAGTGCGATAGTTACTGCCTTTGTGAAAAACGACATAAAACCGAGGCCAATTCCATGAACTTCTTTGAACTTGTCTTTGTAATCTTTTCGAAGCTGCATTACATTGCTCATGTCGACCTCATTAAACGTGGTTAACATGGCGGTTTCATTCTTAACAGAAACCAAACGCTGGCTGATTTTCTTCCTGAGGGAAGTCATTTTTTCGCGTTTTTGTTCGCGGGCGACGGTATCAGGTTGTTTATTTCCGAATCCGTTTGCTAATAGTGCGGTTACATCGCCTTTGGTAATTCTGCCTGCAGGTCCAGAGCCTTTAACATCGGAAGATTTGATTCCATTTTCAGCCATGATTTTGGCTGCAGCTGGAGAAGGAGTGCCAGAAGCATATGACGCTGATTGAGCAGGCACTTCGGCTTTGGGTTTTTCGGCAACTACCTTTTCGGGCGCAGGTGCAGAAGGTTTCTCGGCAGCAACTGGCGCAACGCTCGTATCGATTGTTGCGATGATGTCGCCAACATTTACTTTTTGCCCTGCTTCAACTTTGATACTGATTTTACCACCTTCATCTGCATTGATTGTGAGGGTTGCTTTATCGGAGTCGATTTCGCAAAGTTCTTCGTCTTTGGAAACGATATCGCCTTCTTTCTTTAGCCAATTTGCGATTTCAACTTCGGTAATTGACTCACCGGGAGAGGGTACTTTTATTTCTAACAACATGGATTTTTACCAGTTTGGATGGAGCGCAAAGGTAATTGAAAGCTACAAACTAGCCGCGCTGAAACTATTTAGTTTTTTGCAGTTCTTCGAGCAGTCCGTTGCGCACCATAAATAGAACCAATCCAGTTTTTGATTTGATGCCGAATTTATCGAAAATAGATTCTCGGTAACCGTCAACGGTTCTACGGTGAACGCTCATCATATGTGCAATTTGCTCGTAGGTGTATTCGTCGTCATGAAAAACGAGGTGAAGGAAATCTTTTTCTCTTTCTGTGAGCATTCGAACGATTGACTCTTTGGGGTCGGGCCGGCTTGGTTTCTCTTTCGTACGAAGCGCTTGAGCAAGAAAGTCGTTGTGGTAAAGGCCTTTCTGAAAAATTTCACGAAGGGCTTCCTTCATTACAGCTGCTGTACAGTTTTTATGGAGATATCCACGGGCGCCGAGGCGGAAAAGTCGAACAAGTACATCTTCATCGGAGCCTAAGGTGAGAATGAGTACTGGAATTGTGGAGCCCATAGCATTAAGTTCCTTCAATACCTGTTCACCACTGAGACCTGGCATTGAAACATCAAGAATAATTAAATCGGATTTTTTGCCTTCTTTGATTGCCGTTAGCAAATCATTCCCATTACCGAAACTTCCTGTTATTTTGTATTCTCCCAGTTTTTGGATAATTGCTTTGAGTCCATCGCGAACAATTGTGTGGTCATCAACGAGGAAGATTTGCTTTTCTAAAGACATGATAAATGATTGTTAGAATATTAATTGATGTTTAATTTGTAGGAACAGCCTTGGTTTGGTGCTGAATGAACAAGGCAACTGAAACCAGCAAGCTGTGCTCTTTTAATGATGTTTTTTATCCCTGATGCCTTGTTTGAACTTAATGTTGCTTGGAGATCGAAACCTTTCCCATTATCGACTACCCCTAGAATGGTTGAATTGAGATTAAGAATGACATCCAACTTTGTTGCGTTAGCATGTTTGATATTGTTAGTTATGATTTCCTGAAAAATCCTGAAGGCCATCAATTCGCGGTCTTTTTGTTGGCCGATGAGTTCAACTTCGCCTTCTTGAATTGTGATTTCGATTCCTGAAGCTTTTTGAAGGCGGTCGCATTCCATTTTAACGGCATACGTGAAGCCCACTTGGGTGAGGTAATCGGAGTTCATTGATCGACTGAGCATTCGCACTTGGTTGGATGCGTCATCGAGCAAAGATTCGATAGGCTGAAACACGACTTCACTTTCTGGGTTATCAAGTTTGCCATTTTCAATGTGAAGCCTCATATAAGTTAGGGTGTGACCAATGTTGTCGTGCAGTTCTCTGGCAAACTGGTTCCGCAGGAACTCCCCTACTTCTATATCGGCTTCACGAAGTTCCTTCTGAAAAGCAATTTCGATTTGAGCGAGTTCTGCAAGGTGCTTCACTTTGTCGCGACTTGATTTGATCAAGCCTAATACAATTGCCATGATCAAAATGATGATAGCAATTGTAGGGAAAACGATCAGTAGTATGATATCTGAATCATTCATACAGAAACTGAAGCAAGTTCAGGCTTACTTCGTTTTCGTTTAAGAATCATGAAGAAACCAATGATGATGAGTAAGAATCGAAAATGCGATAGGCCCATGTTGATTGTTTGAAACAACATTAATGCTAAATCTTGCTTTTCATCAATCAAATAATGGAAAAGAGCTTGAAAAGGGATTGTTCCACAGAGATAAAAAATAGATCCCAATGAGATCCAATTGTCAGGACTGTTGATCCACTTGTTTTCGGTTTGTCCGTAGATTAAATACAGAAGGAAGAATAACGATAGAAAGGAGCCTCCAATCATAGATAACGGCAACATGAGATTACTTGTGCCAAAGAAGTAAACATGAACCATTGAATAAATAAAAAACAAAAAACAAGAGATATTCAGGTATTGTATATGACTTTTATTCTTCAAAATTTGGTTTAGGTATACAGTTAACATAAGCACCTCTATACCAATTAGAATATTGTAAACAAACCAATTGTTTTTGCCTTCAATTGCTAAAGACATTCCCCAAATATCAAAAACTAAAATCGTGGCTACATAAAAGAAGATTAGTTTTTCTTGATTATTCATTCTTCTATACAGCCCAGTTCCAAAGAGTAATGTTGCTATAACTGAAAATTCATAAGAAAAAATTCTTGTAAATAGCTGCATAGTTCAATGTTTATAAATGAATAAGTTTCTCTTTTAGTGCAACAATTTTGTTACACATTGGAGGGCAGACTTGGTGAAAGTCGGCTGCTTTGTTGGCAAAAGGTCCATTTCCTGGATTGTTACCAGATGTTGCGCCTGGATTGAAGACACTTTCGGCAGCGGTGTGACGATAAACACCATCAACTTTTGCTGCCGTATTTTGAAAGTATAAATATGCTGGCTCGTTGTTACTCGAGTCTTTGTTGTCGGAAATTAGCGCTTGTAGAGTGTCGAGTGTAAAATAGGTAGATGAAGTGTCTTCAAGGCTAACATAATTTTCAAAACTTGAAGGATATCCAGTTCCATCGTGGGAAATAAGTATTTCGTCGATATAACGTTGAAAATCATCTGTTGCAGTTTGTAAATCGCCAGCTGATAACATTTGTAATTCATCATTCACCACCCAATAAACGGTATTGCTGGAAATCATGTCAAATGGATTCTGCTCAGTATCGTATTCAAAAATGGTAAACCCAGAAAACTCATCATTAAACTCAGCGATTGTGGGGCAGTATAAAAATCTCATGGCGCTTTCAGAACGAAGAGTAGGAATGATTCTCATTCCCTTTATAAACGAACTTGTTACGGGAACCAGACCAGAAAGCAGAGGGATTACAGATTTAACGTTTACTTTTTCGTAGGTATAGGTTTTAAAAGTACTGGAGCTAGTTTTTATCATCTGCGAGAAATTCTTGGCCATTGAGTTAATCTCGACTAGTGTAATTGCATGGTTTGAAGGATCAAGAATAAATGACATAATTTTTTTAGCTTTAGATTATTGTAAAGATGAAAATTTACAGGAAAATAAAAAATCCAGTTCAAAAAAAACTCCCGAATTAATCCGAGAGTTTTTTTTTGAACTTAAAATCACTTGATTTTTAATTTCGCGGCTATCGCGGTTGGTATGGCCGATTTATGAACCATTACGCAAGTTGTTTTGTATCTTAGATATTGAGCTGAACAATAAAAGTATCCTCCACATTCGTTGTTGTCGCTGCCCCAAGAGTTTTTTACGATATAATATTTTAGTCCGTTTTGGTCTTTCGCCATTCCAGTAATATGCATGCCGTGATCGTCTTGGGTGCTTAAATTATCGAACCCTTTCTGACGAATTTCTTGGGTTACATTCTTTTGTGCAACAACCTTGGTAAAAAGCGATTCCTTTTCGTCCTTGGTAAGCTCATCTTTGTCGGGAACAATTGCAAGTCCGTTTTTGTGCGAGAAAAAAGGCTCACTTACATCGCTTGCCCAAGCCACGGAATAATTGTTCATGATTGCATTTTCAACAATCTGTTCCATTTCATCGAGCGGCACGTTGTAAACAGTGTTCCAAGCCCAATTGTCGGGCACTTCGAGTACAAACTGGCTGTAGAAAGGGTGATGCGTGAAGGATGAAATTTCGATGTAGTCGTCGGGATTGATGCCCATTTGATTTCTAAATTCGATAGGCGAAATTTGCTTCCCATTGTGGTTAACTTTTTCGGGAAGTTTTCCGAGATACCCGTCGAGAATTCCTTCGAAGGCAGCTTTCCATGCGGGATTTAATTTCCCTTCTGGAAGTTTTACCAAAGTATTGAGCATCCCAATTAGTACTTCTTCGAGTTCAGAATGGTTGTGGCGATTTTGTCCATAAGCGAAACCACTATAATCTGCATCTGGAGCGAGGCCATATTCGCGAATTACATTGATCACATCGTGAAATGCACCGCCTTGTCCAAAGTTAGTTTTACCCATCATACGCACGAAACGGTCTGCTTTCATGGAGTATGCTCTCCGTGCAATGTACATTTCGGAAAGATTCATTTTCCCTTTGCCCATTCGTTCAAGCTCAGATTCGAGGAACGACAAAGTTGAAAAACTCCAGCAAGTACCTGTTGATCCTTGGTTTTTTACTTCTGTATTTCCAATTTCTTTAAGAATAGTGAATTGGTACTCTGAATCTTTTTTGTTAGTTTTTGTTTGGGCGCTTGCAGTGAATACAAACAACACAAGTGCAGCGCCGGAAAGAAATGATTTCAACATGATTGATTTTCGAATTTTCTTCGAATTAAACCAATCAATCGGAAGTTAGCAAGTAACGAGAGTTATTTATTATTGAAGTTGCTCATTGTGAAGCCCATCTCGACTGTAGCAAAACTCTTTACAGCGTCGGTACATTTTTGCAAGCGTTCGGGCAATGCCGAATTTTCATCGGAACTCCATTGTGATAGCACATAGTTTACTTGACTCCCCTTATTAAATTCGCTTCCAATGCCAAAACGAAGTCGTGCATAATCGGTGCGGTTAAGGATTTCTTGGATACTTTTTAATCCGTTGTGCCCACCATCGCTTCCTTTGGCGCGAATGCGGATGGTGCCAAAAGGTAGTGCTAAATCATCGGTGATTACAAGAAGATTTTCGATCGGAATTTTTTCGGCTTGCAACCAGTATTGGATGGCCTTACCGCTTAAGTTCATGTAAGTATTGGGTTTCAAAAGAATCAATGATCTGCCTTTGAACTTGAAGGTGGTAGTTAAGCCATGTCGAGCGGATTCGAAAATTAGATTTTCTTGGTTTGCTAAATAGTCTAAAACTGAGAAACCGATATTGTGACGAGTGTTTTCGTATTCGTTTCCGGGATTCCCTAAACCGGTGATCAGATATTTCATAGGGCAAAAATAGCAGGATTGTAAAATTGACGATTGTAAAAAAATAAAGGGCCGAAACTACTTGAGTTTCGACCCTTTAAATATTAAAGCCAAAAATTACTTTTTAGCGTCGTCTTGTGCTGCTTGACGTGAAGCACGTGTTGCAGTTACAGAAACTACTGCCACATTTGGTGCATCGAGTAGTGCAAGATTAGGATTTTCTGCTTGAAGTTGTTCAACTTTTACCGATTGGCCGATCTCCATTTTAGAGATGTCGACATTGATATTGTCGGGCAATTGACTTAACAAAGCACGAACTTTCATTTTACGTACTTTGATCACCAACTTACCACCTTCGCGAACCCCTGGAGCGACACCGCTTACGGTTACTGGAATTGCAATAACTACAGGCTTAGATTCGTCAACATTTAGAAAATCTACGTGTAGCAGACGATCATTGATTGCATGGTATTGAACATCCTGAAGGATGGCGTTGTACTTTTTGCCAGAGATTTCGAGTTCAACTGTATGCGTTTCTGGAGTGAAAAGCAAAGGTTTGAATTCTTTTTCGTTAGCAAAAAAGTGAATTTGCTCGTCACCACCGTAAAGTACACAAGGTACAAGACCTTTTACACGGAGTGCTTTAGCATCTTTTTTCCCTACGTTCTCTCTTGGAGAACCGCTCACAAAGATTGATTTCATGGTTTATGGATTGATTAAAATTGATTTCAACAGATAAAAGTGGAACTGATACTTTCGTAGTTGTGCACTTTACTTACCACGTCGGCAAATAAATCGGCTACTGAAAGCACTTTAATTTTCGGAGATTCGTGCTTGAGTGGGATGGTGTTGGTTACAACAAGCTCGGTAATTTTAGAGTTTTCTATTTTTTCGTAGGCACTTCCCGACAATACAGGGTGTGTGCAGAATGCACGAACTGAATTTGCTCCTTTTTCGATCATCATATCGGCTGCCATGGTGATAGTTCCGGCAGTGTCGATAATATCATCTATAAGAACAACATCTTTCCCAACCACATCACCAATGAGTGCCATGCGAGCAACTTGGTTGTGGATTTTCCTTTCCTTGTAGCAGATTGCCATGTTTACACCAAGATACTTTGAATAGGCATTTGCTCTTTTGGAGCCGCCCATATCTGGCGCTGCGATAGTAAGATCTGCGAGGTTGAGGCTTTGGATGTATGGAATAAAGATCGATGAAGAATAGAGATGATCAACTGGGACGTCAAAGAAACCTTGGATTTGATCGGCGTGGAGATCCATGGTCATGATTCGGGTTGCGCCAGCGGCTTGAAGCAAATTTGCAACAAGTTTAGCTCCGATAGCAACGCGTGGTTGGTCTTTGCGGTCTTGACGAGCGAAGCCCATATATGGGATTACTGCGATGATTTGGCGTGCTGAAGCGCGTTTAGCAGCATCGATCATCAGTAGTAATTCGAAAAGGTTTTCGGTTGGTGGAAAAGTGCTTTGTACAATGAACAAGTCGCTTCCTCGTACACTTTCTTCGTAGGCAGTTTGGAACTCTCCATCGCTGAAACGAACGAAGCTCACTTTGCCAAGCTCTTTGCCGTATCCTTCAGCAATTTTTTCAGCTAGATAGCGCGATGCGGAACCTGAGAAAATTTTTACCGGATTGTCCATTTAGTGCCTTTTAGGATTCGAGGGCGCAAAAGTAAGGAATCTAATTGATTGTTTTGCTTTACATGAAGGAAAAGTAAAGTTAAAATGAAGGGAAATAATGCCAGTTTAATTGATTGAATATTAGCACAATGAATAGATTTGTTAAGAATGACGGGATGTTGCGGTGAAGAAAATTGTAATTGTGGGTTTGAAATTGAATAAATTTCTATCTTGCGCCCTCGTTTTCCACCTACAAAAACTGCCCGGATGGCGGAATTGGTAGACGCGCTGGTCTCAAACACCTGTGGGAAACCGTGCCGGTTCGACTCCGGCTCCGGGTACGAAGCCGGAATTTTGGTTAGTTTTTCCAAAATTTCGGCTTTTTTTATGCTCCAAAGCCTTTGATAAATCAGCGATGTTAGAGATTACTGTGTTTATTGTTGGGGTTCGATAATCGTTGTTTTGCGCATCATAAGCCAAACCTTCAGGGAATAGCATGTTTTGAAACTGTATCTTCTGGTAAATATCTCCCAACTCCCATGTTTTACTGAGGTTGCAGGAAAGATCACAGGCAAATTTTATCAAATGCTTCGGGTTCGATAAGTTTTCATTAAGCTTTTCAATTTCTTGCAATATTGCTTCTTTCTGCTCTGTCAGTTCATTTGAAAATTGCTTGTACACATCAATCTGTACCTCACCAAATGCGTGTCGTTTTCTTAGGTTGTAAAAATCATCTTCTACTTTTTTCAACTTAGCGGAGAGCGATTTCTTCTCTGAGGTCTTTTGTTCAGTTAGATTTTCAAACGTATAAGAAAGCAGAGTTTTCAGAGGTTCTATAAACTTCGGATCAATGGAATAGTTAGAGAGAAGGTTTTTGAATTTATCGTGCATCATCTTAGCGCTTCTATTTACATTGACTCTAATCCGATTTACCTTATAATAATGTATCATCTTTATCTTAACCAATTATCCTGTGAAAGGAACGCCACTTTCCGCGTCCTTTAGAAAAGACTTCAACGGTAAAGAGTCATTCACTCTACTTGGACCAAAGTTGTATTTTCTACGATCCTTATTGGCCTTCAGAAAAAGCGCTTCATCAAACAATGCAGGATAATTCCCATGAATAAGTTCACCTCAAGAAGCTTGTGCGCCATTAAACCGCAGTAAAAGGGATTCTTGATTATATCGGCAAGCGTTTGTGTCGGCAATTGAAGTCCTAACAGTTTTAACTTCTCTCCTATTCTTTCATTCGCAATTCCATCTGCTTTCCACTGAAAAGCTTGTTTAATCAATGACCCATTCTCGTTTATAACGATCTTTTGATTTGGAGTGCACGATTCAAATGAGTATCAGATTGGTGCATGTTTGCCCAAGAGAATTACACACGGAAATTTAAGGAAATGTTTAGTTGTGATGAGACTGTTAGTCCTCCAAAATCATGCGCTTAAATCAAATTTAGAAAGAAGTCGAGGGATAGTATTTCCTCGAGTCCCTTCAAATGCATCTTCGGTAAACTATAATTGAAACTTAAGTCAATATCAGATAAGTCTGCTTAAAATCACAATTGATCTTGTCACAAATCACCTCTAGCAGTCAACCTAACACTCACATGATTTTCATAATTATAGTAAACAGCGTTCTTTCTGATACTTTTCTGAAACACAGATACGTTTCAATTGCAGAAAATCGGCGAGCGTAATGTGATATTTTCATGGTTTTAATTGCAACAGGTAACGATCGAGCAACACTGATAGAACTGTTAAAAGCGAAGGTCTAATAATCTAAAAATTACATCTGGCTTAAAGGAAATCACTACTGATAAAGAGATGTTTCATTATCTTAACTTACAAATACGAAAAAACAAACTTGGAATTACCTAACTGCATTAAAAATAGGATCGTATTAAGTCGTTTAGATAAACTGAGAGACTTCGACCTAAATTTAAAGAAAGATATTTGTCGAAGATGATTTAAATCACGTAATTGCTGAAACAGGTCATGGAATTGCATCCAATACGAATAATAATATTCTTGAATATTCAATGAATACAAATGATATCGCTATGGAAATTCTTGCGAGAAGGCAGATAAATACAGTTGTAGAAATTACAACTAGCTATTCCCTTAAAAAAAGAAATAATTTTATGATGATAAAAGGCAATTCTCAATTGAGTAAAATGTTATAAAAAATGAAAATCAAATGACCATATCAAAACAAGGACTTGTTTTACTTAAGAATCTCGAAGGAATAAGATTACAATCTTATCTTTGTTCAGGAAATGTATGGACAATTGGTTGGGGAACAACTCAAATTAATGGGATAAAAGTTAAAAATGGAGATGTAATTACCTTTGAAAAGGCTGATGAATTGTTAAATAATGATGTAAAAAGATTCGAAACCTTGGTGAATACAAAAATAAAAGTGGATCTCACACAAAACCAATTTGACGCTCTTGTTATACATTCATTCAACACAGGAGGCTCTGAAACTCTATTTCATTTGATAAATAAAGGAGAACCAATAAGTAAAATTAGAGAATGGATTGAAAAAACATATATCAGTGCAAATGGCACAATTATTAAAGGATTGATTTATAGGCGAATTAAGGAAGCAAATCTATATTGTTCAAGTATTTATTAAAATAATAATAAGATCAAATTAATGCGAGATATTCGGATAACCTTGGCACAATTAAAAATAAATAATGCATACTGAATTTAAAGAATGTTTGTATTTTCTCGTTAAAATAAATTGTCTACTCCATGAAGTTTTTTGACTCTGAAATGATTCATAAAATCACCTACAACACTTTCCTTGTATTATTCATTACATTATTCTCCCTTGTTGTATCTGCTATATTGTACTACGTATCTTTATTTGTATCAAACTATTTTGACTGGAATATTCATCTAAACTATTTCATTTATTGGGGTATAGTTGAATCTATTCTTGGAATTTACATTGTGGCAACATTAAAGGAGGGAAGAGACTCCCAATCTGAAGCAGCGAGGCACCATGAGGATACGAATTGGATGAATTCTCATATCGATAAAGATTATTGGGATCCACCAACTGACTACTACGAAAATGATTGATTAATTTGCCTAGCCTGTTGCAATTATAGGCTCGTAATTGAATGTTTAAGGCAATGACGACATGGAAGTTCAAATAATAAATTCATTTTTTTAGAAGCAATTGACTAAGTGTTTGGCAATTAAATTTCGTCTTAGATTGTTGCTTCATTTTCTTTCGATTAATCCAACCATTTGACCTGCTCCCAAAAAAAAGGGATACTGGCACTTCCTTCTAAAATCTAAATTGCATATGGATT
This sequence comes from Bacteroidota bacterium, assembly GCA_947460255.1. Taxonomy (GTDB): domain Bacteria; phylum Bacteroidota; class Bacteroidia; order M30B66; family M30B66; genus CAMCXT01. The sequence continues at coordinate 10,401 of CANHIS010000046.1, read as the reverse complement.
ACAACCATTGTGAAGTTGACTTTTATTGATAACTAAAACAAGACTGAGCATTAAACTGAAAAACCTTGTATTAAGTGAGTTCTTAAGGCAATCTAAAGAACACAAGCGTATAACGAATCTTTTCATATTTCGGCACTTAATCACTGTATCACAATACACTGATAATATGCCAATCATAAATTTGAAACGATTATCGAAACAGCCTAAAGCCAAAGAAATTGAAACAGTTGCTGAGGCTATTCAAACTAATTCTTAGAATTTGCTTAATAAAAGATCTCTGCATCAGTTTGAACATAATTTGGCTTTTAAACCTAAAAAAGGGTTGGATAATATTCATTGCTTTCTTTGTTTCCATATATTTGAACAAACCATTTCCTTCCAAATGAAAAAGTACTTTCTAACATTACTTTTGCCAATTATTATCTTCTCGGGTTTTACCAAACCTTATCATAATGAAAGCCCTCAGGACTTAAAGTGGTTTATCTGTAATCACTGCTGCAAGACGAAAAAAGCTTCAGATTCTCCATGGGAAAATGGATGTCGCCAAAACAGCAGCGGAATGCACAATTATCAGTTTTGCGGAAAAGCTGGAGATTTTAATTATACCTGCCGCAAATGTGATGCTGAAGTCTACCTCAGCAGTTCACAAAGCCCAGCCTCCGGAAGATGTTGTGCAACAGGGGGAACACATTCGTGGTTTCATAGATAATAAACTCCGAAATAAGTATTTACACCCATTTCCTAAAGAAGATTCCTAATTACTTTTATAGAATGAGAAAATTATTATTTATTGCCCTACTAAGCATTGGAATATTACCTAAAGTAACACTTGCTCAATATTTTAATGACAATAGTGATGTTGTCACCTACATGGAAAACAAAACGTTCCACAATCCTGATAATGGAATGTCCATAGAATTACAATATCTAACTGCATACAACACCAATGCATTGGTCATGACAAATAGGTTTGGTAATGCATTTAACTTCATTAATGTTGAAGTGGCTACTTATAGCTCATTTGCCGACTTAAGCGCTATGCGAGTGGAAGATGGAGCTACTATTCAACTAAGGCTTTACAAAGGAAAATTGGTGGCTGGAGCCGGAGAGGCCGATGAACAAACGTATTATTTAAAATAATCGTTACTGAGATAAATTGATTATTATCAAAAAAGAGATTATAAATTTGAAAATATATATGGGGCTGAGGATTTTATGGCTGAGAAAATTCATACTAATCTTAGTGTACATACTTTTAAATTCTTGTGGTGATAAGGATTTAAATACAAATGGTTTTTCACAAAAGTCAGGTCAGTTAGAAAAAAACAGCAAACTAAATCAAGATAAAAACCCAAACAACAAAACCATCTACATTCTACCTCTTGGCAATGTTCCTGATGAGCAGTTAAGGTTTGTGCAATCAAGCGTTGCTGGCTTCTTTGGAAATACTGTTTTGCTAGAAAATAAGGTGAGCCTAAGCCCTGATTTAAAAAATAAGCCGCCGGGACGATATGTCGCAGATAAGATCTTAGCTAAATTTAATTCAACCAAGAACAGACTTATTCTTACCAGTGTCGACATTGTTACGCACGATAAAAAGCGCAAGGTGAAAGAATGGGGCGTGTTAGGTTTGGGCTACAAGCCTGGTTCAACGTGCGTTGTTTCAACATTTAGAATGAATAGAGCTGAGGTAAAGTAAGCCATGAGAAGTTTCTAGAGCGCTTGGAAAAGGTGTGCATTCATGAAGTTGGCCATAACCTCGGACTTCCGCATTGTACTAGAAACGACAAATGCTTAATGAACGATGCCAATGGAACTATAGCTCAAGTTGATAAAGAAACTTTGAATTTCTGCGATTATTGCCGGTCAAAAATCCCAAATTCGATCAAGTGATTTGTGTATTTCATATTCTGAAAATTAATTCTCAGAATATTTAACCTTCGCATCATTAGAAAATAAACCAGTGCTTCTTCCTTCATTTCTCTTGAAATTTTGGATGACCAAACTCATGTTTTCATTGTAATTTTCGGCAACAACAAAGTTGTAATACCTGCCTTCTATTTCGGCATCTACATTTAACACTAAATTAGTAGGTAAAACTTTTACAATATTAAATTGTTTAATCACATTTTTACAATCAACCATTTTTATTTCATTTGCTGAGAAGTTAAATGTGTAAATAGTTTTACCGATTCTTGTTAATGATGTTTCCACAGAATCTAATTCCATTGCTGTATGAAGAGTCATTGTTTCTGGGTGAGAATAATTTGCCCACTTTTCAATTGAAACCTCTATTATTTGAGCACTAACAGCTGATGTAATAAATGCCACTAGTATTGTCAATTGAGCTTTCATAACAATAAACTTTAAGTTGATACAGCAGTATTCAATACTGGAATTATTAAAATTATTTACGTCACAAATTCTAACTTATTGCTCAGTTAGGCAGATTATTTCTAAGTGTATTTCTAGCTGATTAACACATGTTTTTACTAACAATAATTCACCAACAGTTCAAATTACTATTGGCAAAATAAAAACCGAGATTGCCTTTCTGAGGAATCTCGGTTTTTACTCATTTTAACAATCAATAGTTCCCAATTATGAAACTTTCACTGGCATCGAACCAAGAATATTTCCACGTTCGTCGCTCACTGCCACAGTATAATCTCCCAAAGCATAACCAACTACTCGCAAATTAATAGGCAATTCTACTAAGCCTGCGGGTTGATCGAGATGTACTTCGATCAATTCTACTTGTTTGCCTTGTGCATCAAGGACTTGTACATGAAGATCTGAACGACCTTCAAGTTTTAACCTCAAGTTGCCTTCAATTTCATCAGGTCGCCCAGAAAATTCGAGTTCATCACCCGTTTGCGCTGGTGAATATTTAATCCTGTAGGTTGGCATTTTGAGGCCCTCCTTATTACAAATGAACTGCTGTACTTTTTGGATGTTCTTCATATCAACATCATAAGAACAAACTGATGCTAACTGATGCTTATTGGTGTAAAACCAAATCACTTGCTGATATAAGCTGTTGCCAACAATTCTATTTTTATCCATCATTTGAAGCACTGCAGATAAATTTTCAGGCCCCATTTCTGTTCTATTAAATTTCTGATTTTCTTTTGGACAACTGGCAGTTGAATTACCACAAAAAGCTTGCAAGGCGACCTCGCGTTCTTCTCCAGGATCAAGCTCTATTGCAACAGGTCGAGAAACTACGAATGGCTGCACAGTTGGACTGTTATAGAATAATCGTCCAGCTTCAAGATTAACCCTCGTTTGTCGGCTCAACAAATTCTTGATTTTGAGCAGCATACGACGTGGCCCTGGAATAGCAACCACTTCATATTTAACTTCATTTCTTTTCACTGCTTCGCCGAATGTACGGGCGTTAACATCCATCAATCCTACTACCAATAGTAGCAGACTGAAAACGAATTGCTTGTTTTTCATGGTTGGTTTTATTTGTTTGTGAATAGAGCTGATTGAAATTCTATGGTTTTACTTGGCTTTATTTCAAGCCTTCGTGGCTCACCTGCAGTAGGAGTTTCATCGATGCGTGTTAATGCGCCACATAGGTATTTCGCAGTCTTTGTGCTTCCAGCTTCATCCCATGTAACTTCCATTACAGCATCAAACTGCAGAGGACCGAAAGAGAGTTCAAGTTCGTTAGATCCTTTACCTTCCTCGAAAGCAGAATAAGCAGGAGATTGCTGAATTAATCTCACATTCTTGATGGTACACTTTGATGGCAAAGCAACAATTACACGCTTCTCCACTGAAACCGGCGCATCGAGAAAAGCATAAACACCCGGACAATAAACCATTGTATTGTAAATAGTCTTATTGTTATCGATTGTTTTTTGCAGCACAGAAGATTTTTTCCAGCACCTGTGAATTGGATTCCAACAATACAAAGCGGGGCGAGCGTATTCTTTTTTAGCATTGCTTTTCAAAAGCAGTGGAACTCCTCTCGAATCGCACTCTTTTTGATTCAAGTCAACCCGAACGGCAGCAAGTAATTCAAGGGTTTTTCCCGACTCATCTCTCGTTGAATACTGGCTTAACACTTCAGCATTTTGAAGTGACTTCACCACGAATTTATTCTGAGCCTGTGCAGAAAGACCGTTAAAAATCAGCAAGGCAATTAAATGAATGGCTTTCATAATTTATCTTGTTACAAGGTTGTTTTGGAGGATTTCTTCAGTAATTCGGTACTTAAAATCGGGAGAGATAAAACAATCTATGCCACGAAGCGAGGCATTTTTCTCAAGCGAATTGTCTGATTTTTTATCTTTAAGGCAGGTATTTAATTCAATTCCTTCCTTTATCAAAATCCTACCATCCGCCTGTAACAATTTTATATTCAATATATAATCTGATGGATCGCTTATTATTTTAAAAGCCAATGCACTATTGCCCAACACTTTATTAACCGGAATCTCGACATTGTCTTTTCGCATTATGGATGCATCAATAATTCCATATTCTTTTGGCAATGCAATTACATAGCATTTTTCTTGCTTCGGTGGAATAAATCCTATGCGGTAAATTCCTGAACCATTAACAGGAACAGCAATAGCTTTCGCTTTGCCAAACGCTACTTTTCCCTTATGTGGAATTTTACTCCATATTATTCCTGATGAATCGCTGTGGTAAACTACCATCTGCTTTTCGCTGATTCCCTCTTCAGTAGGTACAAGAAAACAGAATTCAGATAAATCGTGCGTTTGAACTTTGTAATCATGAAGGAATTTAAACTCATCATGAACAAGGCCATGCTTAAATTGATTTCCTACAATTTGTTCAACTTGAGGAATAGTATCGGCGGCCAAATATGCTTTATGACTTAAGCGAATTGGCACATTTGACGGCAAATAAATTAACGTATCGAAGTCTGGTGGCTCATAAGCTCTAGAAGGTCCGTAGAATGCTGCAGAACCTTTAAAATAAGGGGCACTCTCAATGAGCAAAAGACAGAAAATAGTCCGGTCTTTCTGCTGTAACTTGCGCGCCTGATCTTCATTCAACGTTTCATCAAAAATTTCACTAGACTCTGCGCCTTCCTGGACCAATAATTTATTCAGCTCACGCAGTCTTTGTTCAGTAATTTGCGCCTGCGATTGACGTTTAAAACTTGGCGTTACCAATAAGGTTATTTTTTGGGAGCGATAAACCTCCTTCGACAATCCATATAAATCATTTAGTGAATTATCTGTTGGCTTTAAAGATTCTCCCTCAAAATGGATAGGAATTGTATCCCGCTTTAGTTTGGCGGTATCAATTGATGCAGAAGAAATCGTACATAACACGGCGGGGATAAGTAAATGCAACATAGTTGATCATTTTTGGTTTTGAGTAGATTGTCATCATACCGCCGCTTTTAAATCATAACGAGTGTTAAAATGAAAATTGTATAAGTGATAAAAATTATTTTTTGAATGTTTTTGGTTTTAATAAATTAAATTAATGTGAAAAATAATTGATCAAAATAATTCATAATTAATTTTCGTTATGCGGTAAATTTCCTTCTTTTTATTAACGTGAAATTCCGCATAATAAATCTGAAAGAAAATAGAAGAGTATTCACATTATAATTTAACTGACATGAAATCCTCTCGAAATCTTTGGTTTGCTTTAATTATATGTATAGTCTTTTCTTTGATCACTCAATCATGCTCGACCCATCGATGCTCTGGTATAAAATCACATCCAGATTATCACATCAATGGCGCTAAGAATTGGTGAACAATTTGGCAATTGTATATCTTTACAACTATGAGAGGTAAATTTTGGTTGCTCATTCTTTATGTGATGATCCTATTTTCAGCATCATGCAAAAAGGATCAAGACCTTCAAAGTAAATTAGGCGGCAAAGTTTGGGTGCTGCATTCGGGTCGAGTGTATGTTGAAGAGTTAGACGCACCTTTCAATAAAAGGTATTATGATCATTTTGGGGTTGGGCAAGATCAATCAAACTTGCAAGCATTTGATTCTATTTCACTTTCAATTGATTCCTTAATTCAATATTTCACAAGCTGGAGCATTAATTCTCGATTTGTGTTAAATGCTATTAAAACTTATGACTACGAAACCATTAACGATAAATTCATTCGAGTTTTTGGTTTAGAAAATGGATCGGCGCGTATTTTTGAATATATCGGCGGTAGCGATAATTTGGCGGTATTTCAAACTTCTCGAACATATGGCAAATCAGGAGGTAAGAATATTGCTTGGTTTTCAGAATTGGTTTTCACTGCAAATGGTTCTTCATGCAACAATTGCTTGCCTGATGCAATCTATCCGTATGCTTATTCTGGCATAGTTCAATTAACTGCACAAAGTGGCGGCAATACGGCTTATCCGCTAAATGGTACTTCATTGTTGCTTCAAAAATATAGACAAGGATTATTTGAAGAAACAATTAACGATACGATTCATTTTACTGGTCCAATTTCTTATACAATAAATAGCGATTCAACTGAGCGAACATACAGCCTGAGTGGCAGTAACTCAATTGGAATGAGGAATTTTACGCTTTTTGAATGCCCTTCACTTCCTTCTGGAACTCCTGCATGGACGGGCCAAATTGCAGATTTTGCATTTCAACAAGGCTTAATAAATGCAACAGAATTAACGAGCTATGGCAATACTGAACCGGCTATTCAAATTTGGATGCTGAAGCTTGATTGATCATTAGCTTTTAGCGAACAATTTTTTCTCGCCGCTCAGTTGAAAAATGGAGCGGCTTTTATGCCCCACATTTTGCGGAATTTCCTTATTTAAACCATACTTTTACACCAAAGTATTCGTGGTTTAATTGCATTGAGTGATAAAAGTATTCTGAAATCTGAAAATGGAAATTGCTTTAGCAAGAATAGATGCCAATAATTTTCAATAACAATGTTGCCGAAAAACGTCCTCTTCATTTTTTTACTTTTCTTTTCGGTCGCATTACAGGCTCAGTCGGATCGAATAACAGCTCAAAAAGCATTGATAGTAAACGATACGCTTTCGCCCGAGGAGGTGATGTTAAAAATGACCTTGTATAATAAATGGGGAACAGATCCCATCTCTGCTGCAGAATGGGATCAAATAAAAAACATCCTGCTTACCCAAAATGCCAAAGCTCCAACCTTGCGCGATCAGTACTTTATATGTTATGCGGATTGCAACAAGTATGCAGTATTAAAAGAAATTGGGAATGCACTGTATTGCATTGATTCATTTTACAAAAAAGTAAAAGCATTAAATGATGATGAACAATTAATGAACGTTTATCAGCTTTACATTAACACCTATGAACAGTCGAACATGATCGACGATGCATTGAAATATACACGATTGCTGTATGCCTTAAAATGCAAAAACAAATCACATGCTGAGATCATGGAGTTTAGTAATGCCTTTGTGTGGAAGTTTTTTGTTTACGGTCGTGAAAAAAATGATTCGGTGCTAATTCAGGAAGCCCAAACCATGGGAGAAAAGCGAATCAGTTATTTTGAAAAACATCCTTCAGATCAATCAGGAATTGGCGATGATTACAAGATTAACATTATGGCTTTGCTTAGGCTGAAAAATTGGTCGAAGGCCATCGAAATATCGAAACGTGCTTTAAAAACCTTTGGATTAGATTATACAAGCACAGACGAAGGATATTTGAATTACAGGCGAAAATTATTTTCCTACCAGGCCGTTGCATACGCTCGCTTGCAAAACAGAGATAGTGCGCTATTCTATATCAAACATCCCATCATGTATCAAAATAGCGCCACCGATCGAAATACTTTTATCCCGGAGCAGAATAAGTATCTGGATATAGAGGAATTGTTGGAGCGGGTTACTGTACATTTTGTTTTAAATGAGCATAAAAAGGCCGCCGATTTGGCGTTTCATGCTGCCTATTCTCCCTACAAGGTTAAAACAGCAGATTACCGGGAGTTTATAAAGAGCAAGTTTGCCAATGTATTTCTTGCAGCAGGTATGTATAAAGAAGCCGCCGAAGGGTATAAGTTGATGGCGCAAAATACCGACTCTACAAGTCGAGAAGAAATTACTTTACTCAACGAAAAACAAATCATCAGCAACCGCCTCGAAATTGCGAACATTAATGAAATTAACGAAACGAAGGAGGAAATTGCCCAAAAGACCTTGGAGCGCCAAATTCTTGTTCGCAACGTTTTTATTGGAGGTTTTGCTTTGCTCTTGATTTTTTCGGGAGTGTTTTTCGTTCAGCGTAATAAAATTAGAAAAGGTAAAAAGTTGAGCGATGAACTGCTGCTGAATATTCTACCATATTCTATTGCCGAAGAATTAAAATCAAAGGGCAATGCCGAATCGAAACTGATTGATGAGGTAACGGTTTTGTTTACCGATTTCAAAGGTTTCACCCAATTATCGGATCAATTCACACCGCAGGAATTAGTGGCTGAAATCAACGAGTGTTTTTCGGCGTTCGATCAGATTATGTTCAGGCACAATGTCGAGAAAATCAAAACAATTGGCGATGCCTACATGGCCGCCGGTGGCTTGCCTACATCCAATACAACCCATGCAGAAGATGTAATTAAGGCCGCACTCGAAATTCAGCAATACATGGCCGAATATAAAAAGGCCCGTGAAGATGCAGGTAAATTGTTTTTTGAGATCCGCATTGGTGTGCATTCGGGACCCGTTGTTGCAGGTATTGTAGGTATTAAGAAATTCGCCTACGACATTTGGGGCGATACCGTAAATACGGCAAGCCGAATGGAAAGTAGCGGCGAGGTGGGCAAGGTCAACGTTTCAGAATCAACATATACCTTAACCCAGAATACATTCAACTTTACCTACCGGGGAAAAATAGCCGCCAAAGGAAAAGGCGAAATCAGCATGTATTTCGTGGAGCAATAAAAGCAGTCGGAATTTGCACTTTTATCATCAGATAAAATAGGGAGGATTAAATTCATCGACTTTTACATGTATTTAACCATTCTCTTCATAGAGCGCGCTTAAAGGAATCGTAAAAAACCTTTCAATTCACTAATTGTATGCTTCTTGGATTAGGGATTGAAGGGAGGACTAAAGCATTGATTTTTTGCTTCTACGAAAAATGGAATTCGCCGAAGGCTAGGATTATTGATAACGAATCCGAAAGGATCAATGCGTGTTGCTGATTGGTGTTTGGATTTAAAATGGATTTGATGCTGGAAAGCGATCATCAACCCTTACTTACAATACTTATTTTTAGCACGATGCCCGCGCGAACGGGCGAGGCAAGTCAGCTCCACGAAGCTTGCGGAGTGGACTGCAGCCAAGCACGTGACCCGGAGGGGCGCGCCCAAATGGATATTAGTTGAGCCAAACAATGGCTCCGTTGAGGATAGATGCAAAGCTCACCCAAAGCAAATAGGGAACAAGCAGCCAAGCAGCGACCTTATTGATGGGATGAAATGTTCGAATAGTGAGGAAAATGGCAACCCACATCATTGCGATTTCAATGAGGGCCAATGAAGGCTGGTGAAAGGCAAAGAAAATGATGCTCCACCAGAAATTCAGGAACAGTTGTATGGCATAAATGATGAGCGCGCGGCTGCGATGAGCAGTGGATGGGGATTTCCAAATGAGGAAACAAGAAATTCCCATCATGATATAGAGGATAGTCCAAACGGGGCCGAACAGCCAACTTGGAGGATTGAAAAATGGTTTATTGAGATAACTGTACCAAGTTCCGATTTCGCTAACGGTATAAAAACTTGCTACTACACCGACAATAAGCGGTACCAGTATGCTGATGAGAAATTTTAACGGACGATTCATGACTATATAAGTGTTAGATATTGGTTTATGGAGCGAAGGTAACCTTGCATTTGTAAGCGAAAGTGGTTTATTGCATGAAATTATAGTTTTTATTTATCTGATTATATGTTACTTAAGCAATTTTTGCTTGGTCCTAGGTGAAAATTATGGTGTAAGATTGAAACTCTATTTGCGTGTTTGAGGTAAACGGAGACAACTAACCTAACCAAAAACATCATGCTTAGAACAATCGCAACCCTTTTCACTTTGTTAATCCTCCTCATGGCAGGAAACGTAAATGCTCAGCATAACAGAGTTAATGCAAATGTTGAAGCAACTTCGGTAAGAACACCAGGCAATGGAAATGGAAATGGAAATGGCAACAACACAGTTGCAATATGTCACCGCTTAGGTAACGGAAACTACATTACTATATATGTAGCTCCAGCAGCAGTAAACGCTCATTTAGGTCACGGAGATTATTTGGGAGCTTGCAATGAGAACGATAGCGACGATGATAACGACAATGATGACAACGACGATAGCGACGATGATGACGACAATGATGACAACGACGATAGCGATGATGATAATGACAATGATGACAACGACGAT
>CANHIS010000045.1 GCA_947460255.1 Bacteroidota bacterium | reverse complement strand
TCAAATAATGCCTCTAGGTACTGTTGAGACTCTGGAAAATAAGCAGGATCGGGATGCCTTCAGTGCAACATAACTATTAAGCTTGTTTGTCCGTGGCTCTGATTCCAATCCTGCTTAGGTAATCGAAGTTTAATCAAAGATATGAGTCCCAGGCTGCAGGAGTCCGGGGCTGCAAGAAAACAAATGATCATTAGGAAAAATAAGCAACCTCGGACTTCAGTCCGGGGATAACACCCGCAACCTCATTGAAATTCGGGGTCAAAACCACCCTTGAATATCCATCAAGCTGAGCGATTCTCGGGAAACGCCTATTTCATCGCGTATGATTTTACCTTCCGAAAGCTGAATAATTCGATCGCCAGCGCGGGTGCAATGCCTAAGATCGTGGGTAACCAAAACAGCGGTGAGCTGCTGATGCTCAATAATTTGACAAGCCAGAGCAAAAACCGTTTCAGCCGATTTGGGATCGAGCGCTGCAGTGGGTTCATCAAGTAAAAGAAGTTGGGGTTTTACGTAAGTTGCCATCAAGAGCGAAAGTGCCTGTCGTTGTCCGCCTGAGAAGCTTCCAATGGATCGATCGAGTCGATTTTCAAGCGACATGTTCAGCACCTCAACACGAGAGGCAACTTCATCTCTGAAAGCTTTACCGGTGCCCACTTTTAGTCCTTTTGATGAAGTACGCAGGGCCGCTAATCTGAAGTTTTCTAAAACGCTCAAGTCTGATGCAACGCCATCCGATGGTTGCTGGAAAATCCTTCCAAGATATGCCGAACGTTGGTGAACAGCTTTGTGGGTAACGTTTTGATTGTGTATGAGGATTTCTCCATTTCCCCGTTCGGGGGATAAGGAACCGGCAAGTACGTTAAGCAGAGTAGATTTACCTGATCCGTTAGCGCCCAACAAGATCACATATTGGCCTTGCGGAATTTGCAAGTTCACGTGCTGAAGTGCACGCAATTCCTGTTCTGAACCAGGGTTGAAAGTGATGGAAAGGTCACGAATCTCGATCATCTGGCTGTGAGTTTTTTGCGAATCACTGGAAGAGAAACGAACACCAATACCACTGCAGCATTGAATAACTTCATGAGATTAGGATCAACTCCAGACGCAAGTGTAAACGCCATGATCAGGCGAAACAGTAGGCAGCCCGCAAGCACCATCAACAATTGGAATCCGATGCCATTTTGACCACTGAGTTTTTGGAGGCTTTCTCCAATCATCACCGCACCTAGTCCGAAGATTACAATCCCGATGCCCATGTTGATGTCGGCAAATTGTTGCATTTGGGTAATCAATGAAGCGCTAAAAGCGGTGAGTCCGTTAGCAATTCCTAGACCAGCGAGTTTCATTCTGTTAACACTGATGCCCATAGTGGCCACCATTTTTTCTGACTGGCCTGTAGCTCTTAAGGCTAAGCCAAAATCGGTTCGTAAAAACCAATGCATCAGGAGAAAAACCATGGTAGCAATGAGCAGCACAACCAAGAAATAGTTTAGATAAACGTTTTCGGTGAACTCGAGCGCAGTAAAGATATTGTCGGTTTCGAGTAGCGGAATGTTTGATCGGCCCATCACCGTTAGGTTTACCGAATAAAGGGCTGTCATAACCAAGATGCCAGAAAGCAGTGCATTAACGCCAAGCCAAGCATGAATGAAAGCAGTCACCATGCCCGCTAAAACACCTCCAGCCATTCCTGCCACAACGGCTATGTACCAAGGATTTCCAGCCATGAGCACAACAGCTGTTATAGCTGCCGAGAGGGTGAAACTTCCATCTGTTGTGATATCAGGCAAATTGAAGATCCGAACAGAAAGATAAACACCCCAAGCCATCATGGAAGTAGCGAGTGCCAAGGCGAGAGCCGACAGGTAAAAATCCATCCTTTACCCTATTTGACGGCTTCCTGAGCTACGATTTTCTTCCGCACACGAACCTTTACGGGTGCAGGAATTTTGCCTGTCTTGAAAAACTTCACAGCCTCGACTCCGGCATCATAACCCCACTGATAAATATCAGCACCAAATGCCATATCCGCTCCGCGCGCAACCAGGCCAGTTTCGGAAGTGAGAATCGGCACTCCCTTGCGTTTGCATGCCGCAGCAATGGTTTCGAAGGAACTGAAGATGGTGTTATCGGGAAGCGCGAAGAAAACGTCGATGTTTTGACTCAAAAGTTGCTCGGTTACGAGTTGTGTTTCTGCAGAGCCTGAAGCGGGAAGGGCAATCACTTCCATGCCCATAGCGAGCGCATTTTTCTTAATTCTTTCAAGTGCATCTACACTTTGAGGTTCGCTTTGATTGATGATTGTACCGATACGCTTGGCGCCTGGACGAAGTTCTTGTGCAAGCGTGAGCGCCGTATCGATGTATTCGAGGGTTTCATAAACGCCGAAAAGATTTTCAGGATCTTTGCCTGATTTATCGCGCAATCCGGTAAGTTCGGTGCTGCCGCTCACCATCATGCAGATGGGTATAGATTTGGTCTTTTTAACTGCCGAAATGGTGGAAAGTGTGGTGTTGGCAACAATGAGATCAACGCCAGAAGTCACAAAGAAATCGACAGATTGCGTGAGGGCTGGAATGTCGCCTTGGGCATTTCGATAAACAACCTTGATGTTTTTTTCGGCAGTGTAGCCGCTATCCTTCAGTGCAACGAAAAAGCCTTTTTTGGCTTGTGCAATGGTCTCATCCTCAAAGGCGTCAAGAAATGCGATAGTGAAGTTTGATTTGGTTCCTGTTCCACCGCATCCAGCGATGAGTAAGCTCGAAATGAGTAAAAGGAAGATACGTTGAATCATGCATCAAACTTAACAATTCCGAGTGGATGTTGTTCAGTTTGAAGGATTCAGTTATCGCGATTCCATATCCCCGGAGGGAAAAGAGTTTAGCCCACTTTCTTGCGCAGCACCGGCATATCGAGCAAGTGATGTATCGTTTTCATATCTAGTGGCTTAGAGAGGAATTCTCTCACCATCGGATAGGCTCGAGCACGTTTCACATCTTCGGGATCGATAGAGGATGAATACATGTATACGTTCACGAATCGCCCTAATTTTTTGAGCTCATCGAGGAATTCCCAGCCGCTGATGCCTGGCATGTTGATATCGAGCAATAGAATATCGGGACAGTCGCCGTCGATACGTAATTTCTCGAGTGCCATTTTCGCACTCAGATAACCATTCACTTTGAGCGATGGATCGGCGTTGTGCAGCAATCTTTGAGTGATGTAGGTGATCACTTGGTCGTCGTCGACAATCCAGATTTCGTTGATGCCCTCCTCTTCGGGTTCGTTGTAGAAGAGGCTTTTTTCGGCTTCCATATCGAGTTCGGTGAGTGCATCGTTCATTTGGTGCACCACGTCATCGAGTTGGCCTGTGAGCATCCTCAAGGTTTCGAAAGTGATGGTAACATCTTGCTGCGATTGAGATTCGCTTTTCACCAATTCGATCAATCCGAGAATATTCGCCAAAGGCTGTCGAAGTTTGTGTGAGGTGAGGAAGGCGAATTCTTTGAGGCGCTTATTTTGCTCGAGGATACGGCTTTCGAAGTCGCGCTTTTCAGTTTTGTCGATTACATATACTGATACAAGTTGCTTGTCGGCTACGAGTACATTTTTCATAACAACTTCTACCACACGGACATGCCCGCGAAGGGTCATCGATTTGATTTCCTTTCGGTACACACGATTTGTGTGCAAGAATTCGTTGGCCTCACGTCGCAATCGAAGCTTTTCCTCATCGTTAAAATGTCGAAAGTGGAGATCCATGTAATCTTTCCCGATGATGTCTTTCGGGGCACATTCAAACAAGTCGCAGAAAGCCTTATTGACCTTAAAAAATTTGCCTGAGGGCTCGTTGTAACACATTGGCACAACAGTGTTTTCGAACATTTCAGCAATCTCATTGCGTGAGCGTTCTATTTCATGTTGTTGTTTTCTATGTTGGGAATTGTCGGTGATGTAAATAACATAGCCCACAGGCCGATGCTCTTTTGCAGTAGCAATGGAGATATTTAAGTCGAGCATCAATTCCTGCTGGTTGGCTGGTTGGCAAACAAGCTCTGATGCTGCATGGGTTTCTAGACCCACCTTATTAATGAGCGATATAAACTGCTGTGGAAACTGATCGGTATTGAAAAGTAATTTTGATAAAACAACTCCTTTTGAAGCCACTACCTCACAACCTAACAATGTATAAAACGCTTCACTTGCCCATTCTAATTTTAGGTTCAAGTCTGTAATACAAACGGGAACTTTCGAATGTGTGGCAATTAAAGCGTGCTTTTCTTCTTCGGATAATGATTGCATATCAATTCATATTCTGTGCAGTTACCTTTACTCATTAGATGAATGAAGGGTTGCACAGAAACGACTTGAAGAATCTACAATCTGTCGAAAAAATTTACATGGCCTCGCGTGTAAAAATCGAGCGGAGATTGGTTTGCTCTCCGATGATTTTTTCGAGATCGCTAATGGCAACGCGTTCCTGCTGCATAGAGTCGCGATAGCGCAAGGTTACGGTGTTGGTTTCAAGGCTCTCGTGGTCAACAGTAACGCAGAATGGCGTCCCAATGGCGTCGTGGCGGCGGTAACGCTTTCCGATGGCATCCTTTTCTTCATAGTGGCAACGGAAACTCAATTTGAGCACATCCATAATTTCACGCGCTTTTTCGGGTAAACCATCTTTTTTAGTGAGTGGAAAAACGGCCACTTTTACTGGAGCCAATTGCGGAGGAAGCGCTAGTACAACACGGGTTTCTTTGCGATCGCCCTCACCTACTTCTTCTTCTTTGTATGCACTACACATCAAAAGAAGAAACATCCTGTCGAGACCTATGGAAGTTTCGATCACATAAGGGATGTAGTTTGAGTTGGTTTCTGGGTCAAAATACTGCAATTTCTTACCTGAGAACTCTTGGTGGTTACGTAAATCGAAGTCGGTGCGGGAGTGGATTCCTTCTACTTCTCGGAAGCCAAATGGGAATTCGAATTCAATATCGGTAGCTGCATTTGCATAGTGCGCTAATTTCTCATGGTCGTGGAAGCGGTATTTGGTATTAGCAGTTCCAAGTGCGAGATGCCAATTCAAACGGGTTTGCTTCCAGTGTTCGAACCATTCCATTTCGGTGCCTGGGCGAACGAAAAACTGCATCTCCATCTGTTCGAACTCGCGCATCCTCATGATGAACTGTCGCGCGATGATCTCGTTTCGGAAAGCCTTTCCGGTTTGTGCGATTCCGAAAGGTATCTTCATTCGTCCCGTTTTCTGCACATTGAGGAAGTTCACGAAAATTCCTTGTGCAGTTTCTGGCCGCAGGTAAACCACATCGCTATCTTCTGCAAGTGAACCCATTTGGGTACTAAACATGAGGTTAAACTGACGAACATCGGTCCAGTTGCGGGTTCCACTAATCGGGCAAGCAATTTCATGCTCAATGATGAGGTCTCTCATGGCATTGAGGTCATTGTTGTTCAAGGCTGCATTCATCGCTTCGTTGAGCGCTTTGGCCTTGTCGGACTTTCCTTTCTTTTCGTATTTCTCGATTTGTTCTTCGAGGAGTTGATCTGCACGGTAGCGCTTTTTCGAATCCTTGTTGTCGATCATAGGATCGGAGAAACCATCCACGTGACCGGAAGCTTTCCAAACCTGCGGATGCATGAAGATTGCGGCATCGATTCCTACGATGTTTTCGTGCAGTTGCACCATAGACTTCCACCAGTATTCACGGATGTTGTTCTTCAATTCAACACCATTCTGGCCGTAATCATAAACAGCGCTCAGGCCGTCGTAAATTTCGGAAGATTGAAAAATGAAGCCGTATTCTTTGGCGTGAGAAGTTACTTTTTTGAACAGATCCTCGATTTGAGACATGGTTGAAAAGCTTATAGAAATTGAAAAGTAGGTATCAAATAGAAGAAAGAAGATCGCGTTTTTTACGGCAACGATCTATTGATTTCATGTAGGTTTCTACATTGGGGTCGCTCAGCGTGAAGCGCACTGCTTCTCTGAAATTTTCGATGGCCTTATTGTAATCCTGACGCAGTTCGTTGAGAATGCCAAATTCGTTGTAGATGGCAGCCTTTTCAACACCAGCAACGGTTAATGCTTTGGTGAGTAATTCCTCAAGTTCATCGTATTTGCCTAGGGTAGAAAGCGCAATAGACAAGTTCAAGTACACAGGTGGATATTCAGGGTTGTAGGCCAAACATTGACGGTACATTGTTTCTGCACGCTTGTAATCTTTAAGCTTGGTTTCAAAAATCCAGCCTAGGTGGTTATAGGCCTTGCCATAATCTGGCGCTTGAGAAATGATACCTTCGAGAAGAGTTACAGCATCAGAAATACGGTTGTTTCTGATGTGGTCGTCGGCTTCGAAGAGCAGGTCTTCGTATTCAAGATTTTCGTAAGATGCCATAAAGATTAATTTCGGGTGCAAACCTAGCGAATTTCGGCGTTGCAATGAAGCAGATTGCGCCGCAAATGGATGTTAGAAAGCCTAAAATTGTACCTTTGCGCGATGCTAATTGTAGGAAACGTTCTCCTTTCGGAGGACATTGTTGAGAAGAAATTTGTGTGCGACTTGAATGCTTGCAAGGGCGCATGTTGCGTGGATGGTGATTCTGGCGCTCCGCTGAAAGATGAAGAAACAGGAATCCTTGAAGAGATTCTGGATGATGTATTGCCTTTTTTACCCAAAGAAGGCAGACAAGTTTTGGAATCTGTAGGAGCTTGGGAAATGGATAGCGATGGAGACTTAGTTACACCGCTCGTAAATGGCAGCCACTGTGCTTACACGGTTTTCACGGAAGATGGCACTGCAAATTGTGGCATCGAACAAGCTTACCGAGCAGGTAAAGTGAAATTCAAGAAACCGATATCTTGTCATTTGTACCCAATTAGAGTGAGCTCGATTGTTGAAACAGATGCCTTAAATTACCACAAGTGGGATATTTGCAAGCCTGCCTGTTCTTGCGGCGAAATGTTAAAAGTGCCGGTTTACAAATTTTTGAAGGAACCCTTGGAAAGAGCATACGGTGAAAAATGGTATGCCGAATTAGAAGAAACTGCCAAAGCATGGGTGTTAGCATACAGGAAAAAGTAACTACATAATGATTCGTCTTTAACAATCCTATGAGGAATCATTAATAATTGGTTTAACTAGAATGTTAAAACTATGTTAACTGCCATTAAATTAGGCACATAACATGTTCAAAAGTCGATCGACTAAGGACTGTTGACTGGTCAACAATTTACTTCGAAAATCGTTTTTATTAGCATTGATTGGCCCTACAAGGTATATGTGGATAAGTGCAAACAAATGTTAACAAAAACGAATTGCCCGTTAATTAAACTCGGACGATTTTTGTGTCACAAGTTTTTCCAAACGCCTTTTCGATAATCAACTGACTGTTAGCATATTCGTTTCAGTCTTGAATATCCCTGCCGCCTAAAAAAACTTAAGAGACTGATTTTCAACGACTTACTATAATGGAACAGGTGATAAACGAAGAGATTAAAGCGTTGGTGCCCTCGGGAACCACAGAGAATGAACCGATTTTAAGAGAGAACAAAGACCGCTTTGTGCTTTTCCCAATTAAGCATGATGCGATTTGGAAAATGTACAAACAAGCGGAAGCCAGTTTTTGGACAGCCGAAGAAATTGACCTTTCACCAGACTTGGTGGATTGGCATGAAAAATTAAACAATGATGAGCGTTTTTTCATCAAACAAGTATTGGCATTTTTTGCTGCGAGCGATGGAATCGTAAATGAGAATCTCGCCGTTAACTTCATGAATGAAGTACAATATCCAGAGGCACGTTGTTTCTATGGATTTCAAATCATGATGGAAAACATTCACTCGGAAACCTATTCCTTGTTGATCGATACATACATTCAAGACACTGCAGAAAAGGGCCGATTGTTTCAAGCTATGGAAACTGTTCCTGCTGTTAAACGCAAAGCTGATTGGGCACTCCGTTGGATCGAAAAAGGCTCGTTTTCAGAACGTCTTGTCGCATTTGCTGCTGTTGAAGGCATCTTCTTCTCAGGGTCATTCTGCTCAATTTTCTGGTTGAAAAAACGTGGTTTGATGTCGGGACTTAGCTTTTCGAACGAACTCATTAGTCGCGACGAAGGTTTGCATTGCGATTTCGCATGCTTACTATACAGTCAACTTCAGAACAAATTATCAGAAAGCCGCGTGTTGGAAATCATCACCAATGCTGTGGAGATCGAAAAAGAGTTCGTAACCGATTCAATTCCCGTTCAACTTATTGGCATGAATGCGACCTTGATGTGCCAGTACATCGAGTTTGTAGCAGATCGTTTGTTGGGCGAACTTGGCTGCCAGAAACATTACAATGCCACAAATCCTTTCGATTTCATGGAGATGATTTCGCTTCAAGGAAAAACTAACTTTTTCGAGAAGAAAGTGGCTGAATATCAAAAAGCTGGCGTTATGTCGAACAAAGCCGACAACTCCATTCGTTTCGACGAAGAATTCTAATCCCCCGCCTAACCTTAATACCCCAATAAAAAGAGATGTACGTAATAAAAAGAGATGGCCGTCAGGAGTCGGTCAAGTTCGATAAAATCACAGCCAGAATTCAGAAACTCTGCTACGGCTTGGATCCAAATCATGTGGATTCGGTAAGTGTAGCCATGAAAGTTATTCAAGGGATTTTTCCGGGAGTAACAACTGCTCAGCTCGATAATCTTGCAGCAGAAACTGCGGCTTCGATGACGACTCGTCACCCAGATTATGCGCTTCTCGCTTCGCGCATTGCCATTTCGAATCTTCACAAAAACACCAAAAAGTCTTTCTCCGAAACGATGAAAGACCTTTACACCTTTGTAGATTCGAAAACAGGCCACGCAGCACCACTTATCGCCGACGACGTGTACGAGATAATCCGTGCAAACGCCGATGAGCTGGATTCAACCATCATTTACGACCGTGATTTCGGGTACGATTACTTCGGTTTCAAAACCTTGGAGAAATCATACCTCCTAAAAATTGATGGCTCGGTGGCTGAACGCCCACAGCATATGTTAATGCGTGTTTCTGTAGGAATCCACAAAGACGATATTGCACAAGCAATTAAAACGTACGAATTGATGTCGGAACGCTGGTTTACCCACGCTACACCAACATTGTTCAACGCTGGAACACCAAAACCTCAAATGTCGAGCTGCTTCTTGCTTACCATGCAAGACGATAGTATTGATGGAATTTACGATACACTTAAGCAGTGTGCAAAAATCAGCCAAAGTGCTGGAGGTATCGGCTTGAGCATCCACAATGTTCGTGCAACCGGATCTTACATTCGTGGCACAAACGGCACATCAAACGGTATCGTTCCAATGCTTCGTGTGTTCAACGATACAGCACGTTATGTTGACCAAGGTGGCGGAAAGCGTAAAGGATCATTTGCGATCTACCTTGAGCCTTGGCATGCGGACATTTTCGATTTCCTCAATTTGAAGAAAAACCACGGTAAAGAAGAAGTTCGTGCACGCGACCTTTTCTACGCACTTTGGGTTTCTGATCTTTTCATGAAGCGTGTAGAAGAAGAAGCTGATTGGAGTTTATTCTGTCCGAATGAAGCACCTGGTTTGGCCGATTGTTGGGGCGATGAATTTGAGGCTCTATACGAACGCTACGAAGCAGAGGGTCGTCAACGCAGAACCGTAAAGGCACGCGATCTTTGGGCTGCAGTGCTTGAGGCACAAATTGAAACAGGTACTCCGTACATGCTTTACAAGGATGCATGTAACCGCAAGAGTAACCAACAAAACTTGGGAACCATCAAGTCGTCGAACTTGTGCACCGAAATTATCGAATACACCGACGAAAACGAAGTAGCAGTATGTAACCTTGCATCAATTGCGCTTCCACGTTTTGTGATTGATGGAAAATTTGATCACCAAAAACTGTTTGATGTAACATACCAGATTACGTTGAACCTCAACAGAATCATCGATAATAATTACTATCCTGTTCCAGAAGCAGAACGCTCAAACTTGCGCCACCGCCCTATCGGAATAGGTATTCAAGGTCTTGCTGATGCATTTATCTTGTTGCGCCATCCATTCGAAAGCGACGAAGCTCAAGCCTTGAACCGTGAAGTGCACGAAACGATCTACTACGCATCAATGACGGCTTCGAAAGACCTCGCGAAAGTTGAAGGACACTACGAAAGCTATCCTGGTTCGCCTGTATCGAAAGGCGTTTTCCAATACGACATGTGGGATGTTACACCTACAAACCGTTGGGAATGGGACATACTCAAGGAAGAAGTGGCTAAATATGGCGTTCGTAATTCTTTGTTGTTAGCACCAATGCCAACTGCATCAACATCTCAGGTGCTTGGAAATAACGAGTGTTTCGAACCATACACTTCGAATATCTACCTGCGTCGCGTGCTTTCTGGGGAATTCCCAATTGTAAATAAGCACTTGTTGCGCGACTTGGTTGATTTGGGTATTTGGAACGACTCAATCAAAAACAAAATCATCTCTGATAACGGGTCCATTCAAGGTGTGGCTGAAATTCCTGATAACATCAAGGAACTTTACAAAACAGTTTGGGAGATCCGTCAACGTACCATTATCGACATGGCTGCCGACCGTGGAGCTTACATCTGCCAGTCGCAGTCGTTGAACATCTTCATGGAATCGCCAAACATGGCAAAACTTACTTCTATGCACTTTTATGCATGGAAGAAAGGGTTGAAAACGGGCATGTATTACTTGAGAACCAAAGCAGCTGCAGATGCTATCAAGTTTACAGTTCAAAGCCAAGTTGAACCAGCAATGACACCTGTAATCAATGCGCCTGTTGAGAAAGTTGGAGAAATGGCTATAGCAGGAAGCATGGTTTCGATGGAAGCTATGCAGTCGATGAGCGATATTTCTTGCTCGCTCGACAACCCT
This sequence comes from Bacteroidota bacterium, assembly GCA_947460255.1. Lineage (GTDB taxonomy): Bacteria > Bacteroidota > Bacteroidia > M30B66 > M30B66 > CAMCXT01. The sequence continues at coordinate 16,536 of CANHIS010000045.1, read as the reverse complement.
GATGCTTGTGAAGCATGCGGAAGTTAATCGCTGAAAAATAAGTGTTTGAAAATAGAAAAGGCTCTGTAGTAAAATACAGAGCCTTTCTTTTTGTAGATCGTTGATGCTTATTTTTCCTTACTCACATCAGCTTTTAACTTGGCTGGTGTGAAGGCTGTTTCAGGTTCGATGCCATTGTAGGAAGATTGGATGTTACCATTCCAAAGGTAGAAGATTCCTGGTGTTTGTCCAGTTGGTCCGAACAAAGTCCAGAAGTTGGCAGCATCTAAAATTCTGTTCGGGAATTTCTTGCCGGCGGTCTTGAAGAAATCGGGAATTTTCTCTGTTTCTTCATCCATAAAGAAGACGAAAACCTTTGGAAACCCTGGTGTTTTTGAAAGTTTCACTAGATCTTTTGCTGCATCTTGGCAATGATCGCAGCCAGGTGCAAAGAAACAAACGATGGTTTTGTCCTTATCCACAGGGAACTGCTTCCCGCCTCCAACAGCCCAAGAAGCAAAACGAGAAACGACTTGTTTTGGTCCTGCAGGCTTGGGCTTAACGGTATCTTGTGTAGTTAATTTAGAGGCAGTATCGATCATAGCGACTGCAATTGCTGCAGGGTCTTCTGGAATGTCGGTCGACGTTGAATCGGTGTCGTCGATCATCATACTGTTTTGATCCACCACTTCATCTTTGCAAGGACAAAACGGGAAAGCCACAAAAACCGCCATGGTTGATAGCGACCAGATAAGTAGCAAAATAGAGAAACGATGTGGCTTTTCGGATTCGGTTGTGAGCTTGTAAAGCCAAGCCAATAAACCAATGGTGATGATATTTTTGATGAATGCTTCGAGCGGCGTCATTGGAATAAGTTGTCCGAAGCATCCACAATTTCCATTCATGGCGCCATGTTTCACCATTTCTATGCTTAAATGAATGCAGAACGCTGCCAAGAGTGCGATGGTGGCGGGAATAACAATCCGCTTAAGAAAATGTGGTTGAAGGATCGCGATTCCTAAGGCGAGTTCAACACCTAAAATGAGACGGGCTAAGTAAGGCGCATTGCACCATGAGGCGAGGTCGAGGTCGACGATTTGCTTTTCGAATGCCCAAAGCGGGAACATTTTAGCCAATGCTGAAACAACGAACAGAACGAATACTAGAATTCTGATGGTCCAGGCAATGTAATTTTTATTCATTATTGTGGATATTTGATTGCTGAATTGGTTCGACAAATTAACAGCGAAGTACGCTCAAATAAAAGCGACAACTATTTTGCCATAAATCACATAAAAATGAAATTATCAATAAAAAGTTCGGGGCGCTCAATCATTACCACATTCTTAATGCTGATATTCAGTAGCATAGCCAACAGTCAGGCGCCAAATAATTTCAGTTATCAGGCTGTTGTTCGAGATGCAAGCAATCAGTTGATCGTTTCGCAAGCAGTGGGTTTAAGGGTAAGTGTTTTGCAAGGAACAGTTGATGGAGCAGTTGTTTTCACTGAAACGCATGATCCATCAACAAATCAAAATGGATTGTTTACAGTTCAAGTTGGAAGTGGAACCTTGATCTCTGGTTCTTTTTCAGGCATTGATTGGGCTCAAGGTCCTTTTTTTATTAAAACAGAGATAGACCCTCAAGGCGCCAACAACTATACAATTGAGAGTGTTAGTCAACTGCAAAGCGTTCCATACGCTTTATATGCGAACAATTCGGGGAGTTCAGTCGCTGGACCGCAAGGTCCTATTGGGCCTCAAGGACCAGCTGGGCCTCAAGGAATCGCCGGAAGCGCTGGGCCAGCAGGCGAGCCGGGGCCAACAGGAGCAACTGGCCCAGCCGGAGCAGGTGCTTGCGAAACTTTAAGCAATGGCAATATGATGGTTGTTTATACAGCAACCACAGGCTACGGATTGTCACAGTCACAAAGTAGCATTAATGCCAGTTACAATAATCTTCAGTATTCTACACAATCCTTTTCTGGAACTATTGTGGGTGCTATCGCATCTGAAAGGCAAATAGTTGTTTACACCACCACAAATGCCTACGCATTTTGTCAATCACAAAGTAGCATCGGAACAACATACAACTATGGCACTTGGTCAACCACCACCTTGTCTGGAACCGTGATAGGAGCAATTGCTTCAAAGAACCAGATCGTGGTTTACACAACCACAGGAGCCTACGGTTTTGCACAAAGTCAAAGTTCGCTTGGCGATCCTCCAAGCTTGAATAATGGAACTTGGAATATTCAGAACATAAGTGGGAGCTTCGTTGGAGCTAAAGCCAACAGCAGGAGTATCGCGATTTATACCTCGAGTGGGATTTACAGCTTTTTCCAATCGCAAAGTGGTGCGGGCAACTCTCCAGCGGATAACAATGGAAACTGGGTGATTCAAAGCTTGTCGCAACCTCCGGTGGATGCCATAAGCAATCATTAATTGTTAACGTATTTTCACATTTGAGCTGCAATGAACATTGCGGCAAGAAATTTATTTGCCTGATTTTCAAGGAGAAGATAAAAACTTTATAAACGCCGGAAACATTTTTAATACAAATCGTTTCCATTGTCTAATCGTTTCTACCTTTGTGCCTATGAATGAAAAGCTCGACCATTTGCTCAAACAAGCCGGCGAAATCTTTATGCGCTATGGCTTGAAAAGCGTTACGATGGACGATGTGTGCAGGGAATTAGGGATTTCCAAAAAAACACTCTACCAACACGTAACCGATAAGAATGACTTGATTTCGAAAGTTTTGGATCAAGACATTGAAGCCGACGAAAAGATGATTTGCGCCTTGCAAACAAGCTCACTGTCGGCCATTGATGAGTTGTTGCACATCCAAAAGATGGTAACAATGAAAGTGCAGCACATGCACAGTTCGATCATTTACGATCTGAAAAAATATTATCCTGAATCTTGGGGCAGAATTATTAAGCACCGCAACGAGTTTATTGTAGGGTGCATTGAACAAAACATTGAGAAAGGCCAAAAAGAAGGATTGTTTAGGCTTGATATCAATCCGGCGGTGATCGCGAGAATCTATTCTTCGCAGATAGAAGCGATAATTGACCCAATGCTTTTTACCGGTTTGAAAGTGAATACTGCCACTATCTACGCAGAGGCTATGCGCTACCACATTCGTGGAATAGCCACAGAAAAAGGACTTAATTACTTAGAATCAACACAGCATAAACCCAACCCAGAATTATGATACAGAAAATTTTCATTGGTATCCTGTTGCTTATAGCAGGTCGAACAGAAGCGCAAAACGCGTTTAGTTTGGCTCAAGCAATCGACTACGGCTTGAAAAACGGTTATTCGGTTCAAAATGCAGCAACCGATATCGAAATTGCCAAAAAGAAAGTTGCAGAAATCCGCGGTATAGGAATTCCTCAGTTATCAGCTGACGGGTCTTACCAGAATTTCTTGGCCGTTCCAGTAAGTGTAATTGAGGCTAATGCATTTAATCCAGCTGCACCGTCAGGCACTTATCTTCGTGTTCCTTTTGGGGTTCAGCACAATATGTCGTATGGCTACACTGCTTCTTGGTTGGCGTTTAGTGGAGAGTACATTGTTGGACTTCAAGCGTCAAAAGCATATGTTGATATATCGAGAACAAGCTTAAGAAAAAGTGAAATCGAGGTGAAGGAATCCATCACAAGAGCTTATGGAACCGTGGTTATTCTTTATGAAAATAAGCGCATCCTTGAGGAAAACATTGCTTCGCTCGACAATTCCATTACTCAAACCGAAGCTTTCTATAATGAAGGATTGATTGAAGAAATGGATGTTGATCGATTAAAATTGCTTCGTAAAAATCTCAGTACCACACTCACCACATTAGCGCAACAAACCAAATTGGCAGAAAAGCTACTCAAGTTTAACATGGGTTTTGATGTGAATGGAGAAATTAGTTTAACCGATAAGTTTCAATCCTTGCTCAGCACTGCATCTACCGGGATTGATCCTCAACCAAAATTCGATTTGAATGCCAACATCGATAACATCTTGCTTGATCAATCACTCAATTTACAAAAGCTAGAATTGAAGCGCCAAAGAGCCAACTATCTTCCAACGTTGAGTACATTCTACACTTGGAAAGAAAGCCGAATTACCAACGAGGGCGACCAATTGTTTGATCCTTTGTTCAGAGTTCCAGGAGGAACGATACTTGGGGTTAACTTAAGTGTACCAATCTTCAAAGGATTGAGTCAACGGGCTCGGGTTCAAACTGCTCAGCTAAATATTTCAAAAACTGAGATTTCGGTAAAGCAAGCGCAGCAAGGCCTTGCACTGCAATCGGCGCAATCATTTACAAGTTATACTGCGGCATTGAGCAATGTTCAAAATTCACGCGAATCGGTAGAATTGGCCGAACGTATCCGCGACAGAGCCCGCATTAAATTTCAAGAAGGCGTAGGTTCAAGTGTTGAATTGCTTCAGGCAGAAAACGAACTTCTTAGTGCACAAGCCGCCTATGTGAATGCCGCACAGCAGCTCATCGACAGCCGCGTTACCCTCGATAAAAACCTTAACAAATTCTGATACCCTTCAAGCCCGAATAAATAACCCATGAAAAATTTCATTTATATCGCCCTGATTTTCATTGCAGCCTGCAAGCCAGGTTCTGAATTGGAATCAAAAAAAGCCGAATTATCGGAATACAAAACTCAAATGGATGAGTTAAAAGGCAAAATCGAAAAACTTGAAAAAGAAATTGCGATCCTCGACACTTCCTCAACCGCAAAAAAGTCTCGGTTGGTGACCATTGAGGCTATTTCAACAAGCGATTTTCAGCATTACATTGATGTGCAAGGCTCTATCGAATCAGATCAGAATGTTGCTGTTCAACCAGGAATGCCTGGATTGGTAACGCGTGTATACGTGAAAGAAGGCGATGCAGTAACTGCAGGTAAGGTACTCGCAGAAACCGATGGTCGCGCTATGGCGGAAAGCATTTCTCAACTCAAAACAAACCTTGATTTTGCAAAAACAGCATTCGAAAAACAGAAGCGTTTATGGGACAAGAAAATTGGCAGTGAAATCCAATATCTTCAGGCAAAAACGCAATACGAATCACTCGAAAAAAGCTTAAGTTCACTTCAGGCGCAGTTTGATATGACTAGAATCAAATCGCCAATTACAGGAGTGGTGGATCAAGTAAATGTAAAAGTGGGAGAATTTGCTTCACCTGGCATGTTTGGATCTTTCCGAGTAGTTAATGGAAACAGCATGAAGGTTACCGCCAAACTAGCAGATTCACATATTGGAAAAGTGAAAGTTGGAAACCCAGTTTCAATCCGAATTACAGACCTCAATGATACTATTCAAGCCAAAATTTCTTATGTAGGCAAAGTGGTTGATCCAATGTCGAGAACCTTTGCCATTGAAATCAAACTCGATGGCGTGCAAACAGAAATCCGTCCAAACATGTTAGCAAACATTAGCATCAACGATGAAGTGGTTACAAAAGCGATTAACCTGCCATCGAACTATGTTCAAAAAGATGCAGCCGGAAAGAATTATGTGATGGTTGCAGAAGGCGTGAAAGGTAAAATGGTAGCGCGCAAAAAATTTGTAAGCACAGGGCTCTCTTATAGCGATCGAATTGTAATTACAGCGGGCTTGGATGGCACAGAGCAACTGATTGTTTCGGGATATCAGGAGGTAACTGATGGGCAACCATTGGTGCTTTAATTCCCAACATTTTAGAAAAAACACAGATGGAAAAAGAACATATAAAAGAGTTTAAACCCACGAATTGGGCGATAAACAATAGCACTGCGATTTACATATTCACCGTGCTGATTTCGCTCATGGGAATGATGATATTTCAGCGGATTCCAAAAGAGCAGTTTCCTGATATCGTGGTGCCGACCATTTTCGTGTCTACGATCTATCCAGGCGCGAGCCCTGAAGACATTGAAAACCTGATCACCAAACCGGTGGAGAAGGAAATCAAGTCGGTTTCGGGAATTAAAAAAATCACCAGTAACTCCATTCAAGATTTTTCGCTTGTTGTAGTTGAATTCAATACCGGAATCCCGGTTGATATCTGCAAGCAGAAGATTTCGAACGCGGTGGATAAAGCCAAAGGCCGACTTCCAAGCGACTTGAAAAACGATCCAGATGTACAAGAGGTGAATTTCTCCGAATTCCCGATCATGAACATCAATGTTTCGGGAGAATATCCTTTAGATCAGCTGAAAAAATACGCTGAAGACCTGAAAGACAAGATTGAAACGCTTCCAGAAATTACCCGTGTGGACATCATTGGCGCCCTTGAAAGAGAAGTACAAGTGAATGTTGATTTGTACCGCATGCAAGCATTGGGCATGACCTTTAGCGACATCGAAAGAGCAGTGGCAAGCGAAAACGTAAACATCTCTGGAGGGGAAATTCGCATCGATGACCTTCGCCGAACTCTTCGTGTAACGGGTGAATTTCAAAGTGTTAAGGAAATTGGAAACATCCTTATCCGTTCAACACGTGGAAATCTCGCCTACTTGAAAGACATCGCAGAGGTAAAAGATGGCTACAAAGACAAGCAAGACTTTGCACGTTTAGAAGGAAAGCCTGTAATCACCATGAATGTGATCAAGCGCTCTGGAGAAAACTTGATCAACGCAGCTGATGCCATCAAAGAATTTATTCGTGAATATGAAGCTACAAAATTCCCTGATGGACTTGATGTTGTTGTAACTGGTGATACTTCTATGGAGACCAAAACCCAGTTGAACGATCTTGTGAATACGGTAATTATCGGTTTCGTACTCGTGGTGTTGATCTTGATGTTTTTCATGGGTCTACAAAGCGCGTTTTTTGTGGCTCTTGCGGTACCATTATCCGTTCTTGTGGCTCTTTTGTTTATGCCATCACTTGGCTTCACGATGAATGTGATTGTGTTGTTCTCGTTTTTGCTCGCCTTGGGAATCATCGTGGATGATGCCATTGTGGTGATTGAGAATACTCACCGGATTTTTCACCAGTACGATTTCGATATTAAAACCGCTGCCAAAGCTGCAGCCGGTGAGGTTTTCGTGCCAGTACTTGCTGGAACACTCACAACCATAGCTCCATTTTTCCCGTTGCTTTTCTGGCCTGGAATTGTGGGAGACTTTATGAAGTATCTACCAATTACGCTGATAATCACTTTGTTCGCTTCATTGTTTGTGGCTTTTATCATGAACTCTGTTTTTGCGGTGACCTTTATGAAAAAAGATCACGCAGTAAGGGTTTCGGCTATGAAGGCTATGAAAACGCCACTGATCATCTTCAGTGTTGCAGCTTTGATAATGCATGCTGCAGGCGCTACAGCTATTGGGAACTTGTTCATCATTCTATTGATCTTAACACCGATCAACTATTACTTCCTCGAACCTGCAACCAAGACGTTTCAAAATAAAATTTGGCCGGCGGTTATTGCACGATACAAGAACTTCGTGTTTTGGATCTTGAAAGGGGCACGTCCGATTGTAACAATTGTAAGCGTTGTAGTGCTTTTCGTTTTATCACTGATTGCCTTTGGCGCCTCGAATCCGAAAGTTGAATTTTTCCCGAATGGAGATCCAAACTTCGCCTATGTGTACATCCAATTACCGATTGGAACAGACGCAGAAGTTACCGATTCGGTTACAAAAATCGCTGAGGAACGCGTTTACAAGGTGATTGGGAAAGACAATCCGTACGTAGAATCGGTAATATCGAATGTTGGAATTGGTGCAGGAGATCCTCAAAATCCCGACCGTGTAGCAACACCTCACAAAGGAAAAGTTTCGGTTGCTTTTGTTGATTTTGCCGAACGCGGCGACTTCTCGACCCAAGAATGTTTGGAGAAAATTCGTGAAGCCACGCGCGACATCCCAGGAGCTCGAATCACCGTTGATAAAGAATCGAACGGACCTCCAACTGGAAAACCTATCAACATTGAAATTTCAGGAGATGATTTTGATGAGTTGGTTAAGTTGGAAGAAAAAGTAAGGGCTGGTATTGCAAAAGAAAAGATACAAGGCATCGAAGATTTGCAATCGGATTTGCAACGCAATAAACCAGAAATTATCGTAAACATAGATCCAGACCGCGCATTGGCAGTAGGTATGAGCAAAGCGCAAATTGCATTGGAATTGAGAACCGCATTGTTTGGAAAAGAGATCTCTAAATTCCGTGATGTGGATGATGATGCAGAAATAAATCTTCGCTTGGCACCTCAGTACCGCGATAAAGTGGACGATTTATTGAACATGCAAGTTTCCTTCCTCGATATGAGCACAGGAATGTTCAAGTCGATTCCAGTATCGGCAGTGGCGACGGTTCGTTACGACAATGCGTTTAGTTCGATTAACCGAAAAGATCAACGCCGAGTGGTATCCTTGTCGTCGAATTTACTTACAGGCTACACTGCTAATGAGGTTGTTCAAGAAATTAATCAAGTAAACAAGGGCATTGAAGTGCCTGAAGGTTATGAGATTAAAATGACTGGTGAACAGGAGCAACAACAGGAAACGTCCGACTTCCTAGGCTTGGCTTTCATGGGCGCCTTAGCCTTAATGTTTTTGATCTTAGTGACCCAATTCAACTCGTTGGTGAAACCATTTATTATCTTCTCAACTGTGCTGTTTTCTTTGATCGGTGTGTTCTTTGGATATGCTATCACTGGACAGGTTTTCTCGATTGTAATGACTGGTGTTGGTATTTTCGCCCTAGCAGGAATTGTAATTAGAAACGGGATATTATTGATCGAATTTATCGACGAATTGCGCGCTAGGGGACTAGGAATTGAAGAAGCCATTGCAGAAGGCGGATCTACGAGAATAACACCAGTTATCCTCACTGCATCAGCGGCAATTTTAGGATTGATTCCATTGGCTATTGGTGTAAATCTCGACTTTAACGGACTACTTGCCCATGCGGAGCCACACTTCTTCTTAGGCGGCGATAACGTTGCTTTTTGGGGGCCATTGGCTTGGACCATGATTTACGGATTAATCGTGGCAACTTTCTTAACCCTGATCGTTGTTCCAGCGATGTACATTCTATATTTGAAGGCAAAGAAACGTTTCGGCATGGAAGGAAGAGGAGAAAAGCCTCACACTGGAGAAATGCTATAAAGATTATTGGTTTAGCTTGTTTGTTTAGAAACCCGGTTTTGATCGACCGGGTTTTCTTTTTGTGTAAGGATTTGATACAACAAATCGGTGCAGATTATGTTACTTTGCGAAACAATAAACAACTAAAATTTATACAAGATGTCATTCGAACTCCCTTCATTATCATACGCTTACACCGCACTTGAACCACATGTGGATGCCCGTACGATGGAAATCCACCATACAAAACACCACCAAGCTTATGTTACGAACCTCAATGCTGCACTCACAGGAACAGCGGCAGAAGGCAAGTCGCTAGAAGCATTAATGGCAGAAATGTCGAAGCAGCCAGCAGCAGTTAGAAACAACGGTGGCGGTCACTACAACCACAAACTTTTCTGGGAAATTATGGGCCCTAACGGGAAAGGTCAACCTGCTGGAGAATTGGCAGATGCGATCAATTCTGCATTCGGATCATTCGATAAATTCAAAGAAGATTTTGCTAAAGCTGCGATGACTCGGTTCGGTTCGGGCTGGGCTTGGTTAGTGAAGCACGATGGAAAACTTGCTATTACCTCAACACCAAACCAAGACAATCCATTGATGGATCTAGCTGATGTAAAAGGCTCGCCAATTATGGGCTTGGATGTTTGGGAACACGCTTATTACCTCAACTACCAAAACCGTCGTGCCGACTATGTAACGGCATGGTGGAACGTTGTTAACTGGGACGTAGTTATAGACCGTTTCAACAAAGGGTAGTTTCTCGAAGCTTTCTTTTGATGCACGTTTTTTCGATGTAACAACCGTATAACCAACAATTTGTTGCATCAATTTAACCGATACAAACTAGGGAATCCCGCATCTAAAGCGGGATTTTTTATTTTTCACGGAACCTCATCCATTTATCTTTGTTCACTTATTTTCGCACGATGATCAGCAGAAAACACTCGGAAGAACTCTTCAATACAGCAAAAACCTATTTCCCAGGCGGAGTGAATTCGCCAGTTAGAGCATTTAAATCGGTTGGAGGCACTCCACTGTTTATCAAAAAGGGTGATGGTTGTAAGATTACCGATGAGGACGATAATACTTTTATTGATTTCTGCTTGTCGTGGGGACCACTTATTTTAGGACACAACAATTCAAAAATCCGTGAGAAAGTTTGGGAAACCATCCAAAACGGAACCTCTTTCGGAGCGCCGACTGCTCTAGAGAATGAATTGGCTGATTTGATCCTATCGAACAACCGCTTTCTAGAGAAAATCCGTTTCGTGAGTTCTGGCACAGAAGCCGTAATGTCGGCAGTTAGATTGGCGAGAGGTTTCACGGGTAGAGATAAAATACTGAAGTTCGAAGGGTGTTATCATGGGCATGTTGATAGCTTATTGGTAAAAGCAGGATCTGGCTTGGTAACCTTTGGGAATTCATCATCGGCAGGTGTGCCAAAAGGTTTGGTGAACGATACTGTAGTGATTCCTTTGAACAGAATCGACCTTGTAGAAGCTGCTTTTCAAGAATTTGAAGGTCAAATTGCGGCAGTGATTATCGAACCGATTCCTGCCAACAACGGATTGCTTCAGGTGAGCAAAGAATTCCTCTTTTGCCTTGCATGTAAAGCCCGTAAACATGGAGCGCTTGTTATTTTTGATGAAGTAATATCAGGCTACCGTGTTGGCTTTGAAGGTGCTGCAGGGTTGTATGGTATTGCACCAGATATCATCACTTATGGAAAAATCATTGGTGGAGGGTTCCCTGTTGGTGCTTATGGGGCCAGCAAAGAAATCATGTCGCGCGTTTCTCCAGATGGAGACGTTTATCAAGCGGGAACTTTATCTGGAAATCCAGTAGCTATGTCAGCTGGAATTGCGGCACTTTCAGAATGCTTGAAACCAGGTTTCTACGAGCAACTTGATCAAAAAACGAGTCGTTTCGTGGCAAGAATTGAAGCGCATGTAAATGAACGCAATTATCCGTTTAGGATCTTCCGCATTGGTTCAATCTTTTGGTTGGCCTTTACCAAGAGTGATATTCGAGCAGCTGAAGAAATTGATCCTGCAGGCATGGATAAATTCCGAATTCTGCATGCCTTTTTGCTAGACAATGGTGTGTATTTCGGTCCATCGGGATATGAAGTTGGATTTGTTTCGGCGGCACACACTGAAGAAGATCTCGAATATTCGGCAGCCAAAATTTGTGAAGGGCTCGACTTGGTTTACGCTTAAAGTAAGGACAATAAAAAGATCCAAAAGACTTGGTCAATCATGGTTCCTTCGAGCCAAAAAGCAAAGATCATTTCTCCCGATTGTTCGTTAATCTGCGCAATGAGCCACCCAGTTGATGCTGCAGAAGTGATCATTGCCAAACAAGTTGCGCCTGAAGTCAAAGTAAACTGAAAGCCAATCAAGGCTACAACTGCAAAAATTACCAAGAGAACCCTACAGTAAAACAAGGTTTTTTCGAAGCCCCAACTGCCGGCAAAGGTTTTCACATTGTTTTGGGCATCAATAGTAAGGTCTCGAAGATCAAAAGGAATACTGATGGCGGTGAGAAAAATGAATCTTTCTGCCAGGAGCCATACAACTTCTGGTGATATACGTTCCAACAGTAAGGCTTCCTTCGAGGCTGGAACCACCGTGATAACTGCCCAAACAGCAGAAATGATGAATGTTTTTACAAATGGTAAATCTCGCAACCGCGTCCACTTTCCGCCGACAGGCACAACAGGCAATATGTAGAGCAAGGAGAAAAGTCCAGCTGGCACAAACCACCACAAAGTGCGCAAATCAAGTATAGGAAAAATGAGGAATCCGGCTAAAGTAGAGGCAAGCAGTACGATAAGGATTAGGGCCTTTCTGTTTTCCCGAATCCAAACATGTCGTTCAGAACCACGGGAATAATAAGCCAAGGAAGATTGTGGGACTCTGTGGTAATTGTAAGCTGCTAAGGTTGAAGCGAATACAATAATCAGCCATCGCCATTCAAATGGCTCGGCCAACGTAAAAACCGAAGCAGCATACATCGCAGCAGCACAGATGGCAACCCAAAAATTTCCGAAAACCAACCAACGAATCATGTAAAATTCTGCACTATTGGAGAATGGAAGTAAGAATCGCCAAACCAGTTATATAACCGATCGAAGACCACAGTGCAGCACTTTTTACCGATCTTTTTTTGGCGGCCGTTCCAAAGCCTTCCTTATAAGCCTCATTGGCTGCCATTTCAGGATTGAAACCATTGCGTTTGTTGTTTTTAGGTAATGCATAGCCAACAATGCCAGTGTAACCTATTACACCAAGTGGCCCATAAAACATTCCGGCTCCAGCACTGATTCCCCCAACAAAAAAACCACCCAAGCCGGTTAAAACCGGCCGTTTCTTATATGCCTTCATTGCATCGTGCTGCCCATTCATGTAGTCTTTCATTTCGACAGCCGAAAGCCAATTGTTTTCTAAAGTGTCTGGCTGGTAAACGACTGTTTCTGAGTCGATTGCCGTACGGATCGAGTACACTTTGTCGAGTTCTATCTCACGCATCTTGAGTTTTCCGGGCAATCGGTAGTAAAGGAAACCTTCAGAAGTATCTACAAAAATGGCCTTGATCGGGTAGCGGTCAATTAAAGTTAAACTTGACAAGCCTTTGCTGAAGAAATCTTTGGGGATGAATGAGTCATTTTTACTCAACTTGATTTTTCCAGTGAAAGGATTCCATCGATCGTATTTCTCTCCTTCGGATCTCAGATTAGCGTTGATCACCCTGAATGGTTGCTTTTTAGAAATTTGAGCACCTTCGGCTGGAAAAATTAAAACACTAGATGATCTTACAAAAAGTAAATCTTCTAAATCGACTACAGTAGAAACCACTTTTCCCGATCGAATCTCTTTAACTGTTGCAGGTTTTCCATTTTGCTCAGTTAAGATGTCGGTAATTTCTACTTTGCCAGAACGGTAAAATAGCGTGTCTTGTGCGTTCAGGTTGAAAACTGGCAGCACCAATAAAATCAATAATAAAAGGATTCGATTCACAACCATCTTGAGATGCTTCAAACCTACAAGAAAATCCTGCTGAAGACAACATAAATTCTGTATTGGTTTGAACTGAATTCTGTTTGATTTGTTCGTAAATTTGCACGCCCGAACTAAACCGGGTAACCTTCTATGATCCGTGATTTTGAATCCCGCCACATTGGGCCGGGGCCAGCCGAAACAGCACAAATGCTTCAAACAATCGGAGTTTCTTCGGTTGATGAATTGATCGATCGTACCATTCCGCCTGCTATCCGTTTGAAAAAACCGATGGCCATGGATGCGCCACTTTCAGAATATGAGTATTTGCAGCACATCCATGAATTGGCAGCACGAAACAAAGTGTTCAAAACATATATCGGTTTAGGATATTACGGCACTATTACTCCATCGGTAATTCTGCGAAATATCTTCGAAAATCCAGGTTGGTACACAGCTTACACGCCATATCAGGCAGAAATTGCTCAAGGTCGTTTGGAAGCTTTATTGAATTACCAAACCATGGTTCTCGATTTAACGGGAATGGAATTGGCAAACGCATCTTTGCTCGACGAAGCCACTGCAGCAGCTGAAGCGATGCACATGTTTTACGCCATGCGCACGAAAGAGCAAGTGAAAGCTGGTGCTAACGTGCTGTTTGTTTCGGAAAAATGCTTCCCACAAACCATTGATCTCCTCAAAACACGTTCGGCGCCTCTAGGCATTGAGCTATTGATTGGCGACCACGAAACGCTTCAATTCAACGATAATATTTTTGGTGCTGTGGTTCAGTATCCAGATGTTGATGGAAAAATTAACCAATACAACAGCTTCAGCGAAAAGGCAAAAGCCAATAATACATACCTCTGCGTTTGCGCCGATTTGATGAGCCTTGTGTTGCTCACGCCTCCAGGCGAATGGGGAGCCGACTGTGTTGTAGGTTCTTCTCAACGCTTCGGTGTTCCAATGGGCTACGGCGGGCCGCACGCGGCATATTTTGCCACAAAGGAAGATTTCAAACGCTACATTCCTGGTCGTATCATCGGTGTTTCGATCGATAGCCAAGGAAACCGTGCACTCAGAATGGCGCTTCAAACCCGCGAGCAGCACATCAAACGCGACAAAGCCACTTCAAATATCTGCACTGCGCAAGCATTGTTAGCGATCATGGCATCCATGTATGCGGTGTATCATGGTCCTGCGGGAATTCGCAACATTGCCCATCGCATTCACAACAAAACCAAGGCATTAGCAGAAGGACTCAAGCAATTGGGTTACACGACAAACAACGACAATTACTTCGATACCTTGCTGGTTAATCTCCCTGCGGGAAAGACTGCTGCAGAGGTGATTGAAGCATCTGAAGCACGCGAAATTAACCTGCGTAAATCGGGCGATCATGGTGTAGCGCTAACAATAGACGAAACCACATCGGCAAACGATCTTCTCAACTTGTTGGAAGTTTTTGCAGGTCTCGTAAACCAAGAAACTCCAGCGTTAACTGTGGCGCAAGAGCCTCAGTTTCCAGAAAGCTTCACAAGAAAATCGGAAATTCTTACCCATTCGGTGTTCAACAGCTATCATTCGGAAACCGAAATGATGCGTTACATCAAGAAGCTGGAAAACAAAGATTTGGCATTAAACCATTCGATGATTTCTTTGGGTTCTTGTACCATGAAACTCAATGCTGCAACTGAATTGATGCCTTTGAGTTTACCAGGATTTGCCAATCTTCATCCGTTTATTCCTGCTTGGCAAGCCGAAGGTTACCATGAGGTTTTCCGTTCGCTCTCTCAAGCTTTGTGCGAAGCCACTGGATTTGAAGCAGTTTCGCTTCAACCAAATTCTGGAGCGCAAGGTGAGTATGCTGGTTTAATGACCATTCGTGCATATCACCAGCACCGTGGAGATCAACACCGCAACATCGCGCTTATTCCGTCATCTGCACATGGCACTAATCCAGCATCTGCTGTTATGGCTGGAATGCAAGTGGTGGTTGTGGCTTGCGATGAAATGGGCAACGTCGACATCAACGATTTGCGCACCAAAGCCCTTCAGCACAAAGACAACCTTTCGTGCTTGATGGTAACCTACCCATCCACGCATGGAGTATTCGAAGAAGGCATCATTGATATTACCAACATCATCCATGAAAATGGCGGTTTGGTTTACATGGATGGCGCAAACATGAACGCGCAAGTAGGCTTAACTTCACCTGGAAACATTGGTGCTGATGTTTGTCACCTCAACTTGCACAAAACATTCGCGATTCCGCACGGCGGAGGTGGGCCAGGCATGGGACCGATTGGTGTGAATTCGAAGTTGGCACCTTATCTTCCGGGGCATTCGTTGGTAGAAACGGGCGGCGAAAATGCTATTCATGCAGTATCGGCAACACCATTTGGAAGTTCGTTGATTTTGCTTGTTTCGTATGCTTACATCAAAATGTTAGGCAGCGAAGGGCTTACCAATTCAACGAAGTATGCGATTTTCAACGCGAACTACATGTGTGCGAAATTGGAGAAACATTTCCCAATTCTTTACAAAGGGAAAGGTGGATTTGTAGCACATGAAATGATCCTCGATTGCCGTGAGTTTAAGCGTACTGCAAAAGTTGAAGTCGCAGATATCGCGAAACGCTTAATGGACTACGGTTACCACGCACCAACAGTATCCTTCCCCGTGCCGGGAACCATCATGATTGAGCCCACCGAAAGCGAATGCAAATCGGAGCTAGATCGTTTTTGTGAAGCGATGATCAGCATCCGCAATGAAATTGCAGAAATTGAAACAGGCCTTGCCGACGAAACGAATAACGTTATTGTAAACGCGCCGCATACGGCTTTGATGGTAATCACCGACAGTTGGAGCAAGCCTTATTCGAGACAAAAAGCAGCATATCCATTGAATTGGGTGAGCGAAAACAAATTCTGGCCTTCAGTAGGTAAAGTTGACAATGCCTATGGGGACAGAAATTTGGTTTGTAGCTGCTTGCCAATGGAAGCATATCAAGAAGCATAACCTAAGAATATTGTAAAATTCATGTGTTGGTATTGTTAATTGAAAATTTAACTTTGTAGGCTGATTTTAACAAGCAATTCAACACAACAATTAAAACCTCACGATGAAATCAAAACTTTTACTTGTTTCACTTTTAAGCAGTGCCTTGGCTTTAACTGCACAAAAAGCAGAAACTGCAACATTAAGTGCAGTGAAAAACAACTCAACCTTCACACAAGGCGCTTATGTAAACACTGCTGGAAACTCTAGCCGTGAAGTTGTTTGGTCTAACGATTTTTCTGTTCCTGCAGATTGGACCATTACAAATGAAATTTCTAGCGGTGCTGGAGCAGACGACAACTGGGTAATTGGAACTAACGGTCCTGCCGGATCTTTTGCAATTGCAGATATTCAGTCTACTTCTGCTGCAAACGGTTTCGCATTGTTCGATTCGGATTT
>CANHIS010000044.1 GCA_947460255.1 Bacteroidota bacterium | reverse complement strand
ACTCCGAAGAGGACAGATTTACAGTCTGTTGCCGTTGGCCACTTGGCTATCTCCCCTACCTCTTTGCAACTTAATTAATAATACTACAAAGAACAGAGCCGAAGAAGGGACTCGAACCCCCGACCAGCTGATTACAAATCAGCTGCTCTACCAGCTGAGCTACTTCGGCTTTTACCTTTTTTGATGATTCTAACTAACCTTCGTTTGTTATACCCCTCAAAAAAGGTGTGCAAATGTAGACAAGAAAACATTCACACCAAACATTTTTTAAGATTTACAGCAATTATTTTTCTGTATCATCAACAAATGTTTCTATATCAGAAAGTTAAATCTGTTTAACTTTTTCTTTATACTTCACTAATTGTGCTTTCAAAGCTTCCGAACAGAGGTCCGTTGCCTCTTCAAAGGTCTTGCATTGGCGCTTTGCAAAAAGATCATTACCGCTTACATGTAGTCTGATCTCAGCTATTTTATTTTCATTATTAGAGGCATTGTCTAAACGTAAGGTAACGTCTGTTTCGATTATACTGTCAAAAAGAGTCGATAGCTTACTAAGTTTAGCTTCAATAAAATCAAGCAACTTGCGGTCGGCTGTGAAATGGACCGATTGGATGTTAATTTTCATACACTTTAAATTTAAGGGTTAAAAAGATCTGCACTCATTTGCAGTCTGAGCAAGAACGCTAAAATATATATTTGTACCGACAATCCCGAATCTTAAGATAATAAAAAGGCATTGTTAATACCTTCCTTTAACATTCATTATGAACCACTTCCATCATTCGAAACTTAAGGAATTTTGTGAGTCCGTATTCCTGGAAATAGGCTGTCCGCCCAATCAAGCAAAACTCGCATCTCAAGTTTTGGTGTCTGCTGACCTTAGAGGGGTTGATTCGCATGGTGTTGCGCGACTAAGCGGTTACATCAGATTGTTTGATAAAAAGCGCATCAACTCTACTCCCAATATCCGAATTGTACATGAATCACCATCTACAGCCACTGTGAACGCCGATGGGGCTTTAGGTTTGGTTTCAGCGCCATGGGCAATGCATCTGGCTATTTCCAAAGCGAAAATTGCCGGAACTGGCTGGGTTGCAGTTTCAAATTCTAATCATTTCGGAATTGCCGGCTATCATGCGATGATGGCTTTAGAACACAACATGATCGGAATTGCAATGACAAACGCCAGTCCGCTTGTTGCCCCTACTCACTCTTTGAGCAGAATGTTGGGAACAAACCCTATGGCTTTCGCCATCCCCGCAGGGAAACAGCCACCATTTGTAGCGGATTTCGCAACAACAACTGCTGCAAACGGTAAACTTGAAATCCTTCAACGAAAGAATCTAAAGGCGCCAGAAGGATGGATTCAGGATCAATCAGGTAACTCTTCTGACAATCCTAATGAACTATCTCTTGGTGGAGCTCTTTTGCCGTTGGGAAGCGATAGAGAGCATGGTAGTCATAAAGGCTACTGTTTAGGTTCTGTTGTGGATATATTATCTGCTGTGCTTTCAGGAGCCAATTATGGACCTTGGGTGCCGCCTTTTGTTGCATTCCTTGATCCTCCTTCAGATCCAGTGGGTGAAGGGATTGGCCATTTTTTTGGTGCAATGCGGATAGATGCATTTCGAAAAGCTGAGGATTTCCTTCATCATATGGACAATTGGATTGATTCATTTCGAAATGCAAAACCTATTGATGTTTCCCAACCAATTATCATCCCTGGAGATCCTGAAAGAGAGGCTGAAATAGAAAGAAGGGCCAGTGGTATCCCATTGAATCCTAAGGTAGAAGATGATTTACGCGAATTGGCCTCAAATTTAGGAGTCAAATTTCCAGAATCAATCTGATTTTCGACTACGATTTCCAAGTTCAATGGCTTCAGGATCTATAATTTTGCCCTGATCAACCTTAAATCGAATCAACGTTTTCTTTAAATGAAAGCCATGCACGCCTGCTGCACCTGGATTCATATGAATTAGCTGGTGCTGCTTATCGAACATCACTTTCAAAATGTGAGAGTGTCCACAAATAAAAAGTCCTGGTTTAAAATCTCTCAGTTTGACTTTAATTCTGTCGGGATATCTACCTGGATACCCACCAATGTGCGTGATAAAAACCTTTAAGCCTTCGATTTCGAAAAACAAGTCTTCTTTAAACATCCTTCGTAATTCGGCGCCATCGATATTCCCGTAAACTGCGCGAAGTGGCTTAAATGCTGACAATTGATCGGCTAAACCTGCCGTTCCGATATCTCCAGCATGCCAAATTTCATCCACATCAGCGAAATATTTGAAAACCAATGGATCAAGAAAATCATGTGTATCTGAAATAAGTCCGATACTTTTCATCGGTTATTCAAATCGATTTGATTAGTACAATATCGATATTCAGCTTCAATACTGTTGGAACACACGATTATTGTTCGTTTTCTTCCGAAGCGTTCTATCATTTTTAGATACCATTCTCCAGCGTCTTTATCAAGGTTAGAAAGCGGTTCATCGAGAAGTAAAAGTGGTGTGTCTGAAATAATTGCAAGAAGTAACTTCAATCGTTGCTTCATGCCTGAACTAAAATATCCTACTTTTAACTGGGCACGATTTGCTAATCCCGATAACTCAAGTATTTCAGGGATTTTAAGATTATCAAGCGGTGGTTTAACTGAAAAATGAAAACGCAAATGTTCTTCCAGAGTAAACTCTTCAATCAGCTCTAAATATGGTGCTGCAATTGAAATATATTGATAAACGAACTCTTGTGGAATCTCTTGCTCATTGTTTTTCCAAGCAATCGATCCTTCAGAAAGCAACGTTGAGCCAGATGCTAATTGCATCAATGTAGACTTTCCGCTACCGTTAGAACCTAGAAAAACCCACCGTGAACCGGAAGCGATTTGCAGGTCCACTAACCTAAAGATCCAATTGAAATTGTAACGCTTACCTGCCTGCTGCAGTGTGATTTCCATCCAAAATAAATTACTTATTCATCCTTGCCATAACCGCGCATAATTCCGCGTTTGGCATTTTGGATAAATAGAATGATTTCGTCTCTTTCGGTGGTTGCTGGCATTTCTGCTTCGATCTTTTGAAGCGCGGCAGCTGTGTTTAATCCACTCACATACAATACTCTGTAAATATCTTGAATTTCAGTAATTCTATCATTTGAAAATCCTCTTCGGCGCAAACCAATAGAATTGATTCCCACATATGCTAAAGGCTCACGACCTGCTTTCACAAATGGTGGAATGTCTTTTCTGACCAGAGAACCTCCAGAAACCATTACATGCTGACCTATTTGCACGAATTGATGAATGGCCGACATTCCGCCGATTACGGCGTGATCGCCCACTCGAACATGCCCTGCCATATTTACTGCATTGGCAATAATACAATGAGAGCCAACCATGCAGTCGTGTGCGATGTGCGAATAAGCCATGACCAAAGTATCGTCACCGACCATTGTGGTCATTTTATCAGTTGTTCCACGATTTATTGTAACGCATTCGCGGATGGTTACATTGTCGCCAATTTCAACAGTGGTTTTTTCACCGCTAAACTTGAGATCTTGTGGAATTGCAGAGATAACTGCACCTGGAAAAATTCTGCAATTTTTACCAATTCTAGCGCCGTCGAAAATTGTGACGTTCGACCCGATCCACGTGCCTTCACCAATCTCAACATCACCATGAATAACTGCAAAAGGATCAATCGTAACTCCTTTTGCAAGTTGAGCATTGGGGTGTACGTAAGCAAGCGGTTGAATCATCGTTTGTAATTCCGGCAAAGGTAGAAAAAAGACTTATCAGTTACTCAGACCCTTTTCTTTCACGATTTGCGCCATCATTTCTGCTTCAGTAACTGGTTTTCCGTTAACATATGCGACGCCGCGCATGTGGCAAATGCCTCTTCTAATTGGGGAAATCAGCTCTAATTTAAAAACCAAAGTATCGCCCGGAATAACTTTTTGTTTAAACTTCACATTGTCGATTTTCATGAAATATGTGAGGTAATTTTCCGGATCAGGCACTGTGTTTAAAACGAGAATGCCACCAACTTGAGCCATGGCTTCAATAATTAATACACCAGGCATAACAGGGTTTCCAGGAAAGTGGCCACGGAAGAACTCTTCATTCATGGTTACATTCTTCACACCAACAATATGCGTTTCGGTCATTGTCATAATCTTATCGATTAAGAGAAATGGCTGACGATGCGGAAGAATTCTTGAAATATCATTGATGTTGTAAAGTGGAGGTTGTGAAAGATCTACTTCTACAGTGTCGTTTCTGCGTGTTTTCTCTTGCTTAATCAGTTGTTTGATCTTTCTAGCAAATTCAACGTTGGCAGCATGGCCAGGGCGAGATGCAATGATTTGTGCTTTAACGGGCTTTCCGATCAACATTAAATCGCCAACAACATCGAGTAATTTGTGTCGAGCAGCTTCATTTTGATATGAAACTTCGATATTGTTCAAGATTCCATCAGCATTCACTTGCATGTCGTTTCTGCCAAAAATCCTATTCAGATTTTCTTGTTCGTCTGCAGAAAGCTGACGGTCAACATATACTATAGCATTGCTCAAATCACCACCTTTTATGAGGTCGCTATCGAGTAAGCTTTTCAATTCATGAAGAAAAACGAAGGTTCTACAAGATGCTATTTCTGAATTAAATTCAGTAATGTCGTTCAATTGAGCGTGTTGGAATCCAAGAACTCTTGAATTGAAATCAATCATCACCTTCACTTTATAAGCGTCGGCTGGAATGGCCATAATTTCTACACCTCTTGCAGGGTCATTGTAGAAAACATTGGTTTTAAGTTCGAAATATTCCCGATCAGCTTCAAGTTCAATTACACCTGCACCAAGCAATGCGTCAGAAAAAGGCTTTGCACTTCCATCTAGGATTGGTACTTCAGGCCCATCAATTTCAATGACCAAATTATCGAGTGATAATCCTGCTGCAGCAGCTAAAGCATGTTCAACAGTTGCAACTTTTGCAGTATTGTGTTGCAAGGTAGTTCCTCTCGCCGTTTCAACCACATAATCAACATCTGCAGGCACTTCTGGATGCCCTTCAAGGTCTGATCTACGAAAGATGATTCCTTTTCCTGCTTCTGCAGGATGAAAAGTAATGTTGACTTTTGCTCCGGTATGTAATCCAACACCATTAAGTGTTACAGACGATTTTATGGTCTTTTGTTTATCAGCCATTTGTCGGGAATTGTGATTCTTTTACTAACTTTTCTAGTTCTTCCAATTTGATCATGATTTCAGGAAGTTTCCTGAAGCCAACGTATGATTTTTTGTATTCACCAATTGGAAAGGCAGGAGAACCTTGAATAATTTCTCCTTCTTTGGTTAAGTTTGAACCAACGCCCGATTGTGCTGCGATTTTAACTTTATCGGCAATTACCAAATGGCCAACAATTCCAACCTGCCCGCCGATCATACAAAATCTTCCGATTTTCGTTGATCCTGCAATTCCGGTTTGAGCTGCAATTACGGTATGATCTCCTATTTCTACATTGTGTGCCACTTGAATCAAATTATCGAGCTTCACACCCTTTCGAATGATTGTAGATCCTAAGGTTGCACGATCAATAGTAGTATTTGATCCTATCTCCACATAATCTTCGATGATTACGTTTCCGATTTGAGCTACTTTTAAATAATTGGAATCATCTTGTGGCGCGAATCCAAAGCCGTCGCCACCAATAACAACGCCTGAATGGATGCGACATTCTTTCCCAATAATGGTTTCGGAATATATTTTCACTCCAGCAAAAATTGTGGTGTTTGAACCAATTTTCACATTGTCGCCAATATACACTCCGGGATACAATTTTACGTTATCGCCAATGATGGTATTTTCGCCGACATAAACAAAAGCACCGATGTAAGGATTTTGTCCGATCTGTGCTGTCTTTGAAAGATAATGAGGCTCTTCACGCCCACTTTTGTTTTGGATGATTTTATTGTATGTATCAAGCAATACTGCGAAGCTTTTGTAAGCATCCTTTACTCTCACCAATGTGGATTGAATCTCCTGTTCTGCAACAAAACTATCGTTTACGATAACCAAACTGGCCTTTGTACTATAGATAAATTCTTCGTATTTAGGATTGGCAAGAAACGTAAGTGATCCTGGTTCTCCTTCTTCAATTTTTGCAAGTCGGCTTACCTTAACATTTGCGTCACCTTCTACCCTACCTTCTAGGAGATCAGCGATTTGTTGGGCTGTGAATTCCATTCTTTGTGCTTAGTTTATTGCGTCAAGTTCCTTTGGATAGCAAAGGAAGTATTTTCGTGTTGATTCAGTTAAAACAGATAATCTCAATTGGTCAGAAGCTTGACGTAATTCCATGATTTGCCCATCTTTCAAACAAATATTGATTTTATCATCGCCATCCTTATAGGCGCTGTTTATTATCTCGCCAGTAAAAACAAAATACGAAGATTCATCGGAGCTATACCCTCTCATCTGCCAAGCTTGCTGAAGCGCTTCGACTTTCTCTTTTGAAAAAGGTTGATTATCGAGTTGTATTCTTAGCAATTTCCTCTGTATTAATCTTGTACTTAACTCTTTAAGGATCGGATCTGAATGGTTCATCCATTCTTTCGCGGATGCAAATATATCATAATCGTCTAAGCCTGCGAAAGCATCGCGCAGCTCAGTGTTTCGAAAACCATCGCTGGTTGAATATTTACCTTCCAAAAAGAACTTTAGAGCATTTGTAGAAAACAGCTCTACGCCACTTTCTGATAGATGTCGAGCCCTACGTAACATATTGACCAAGAGATTCTCTGCCGATAAAACTGTTTTATGGAGATACACTTGCCAATACATCAGCCGACGGGCTAAAAGAAATTTTTCAATGCTATAAATTCCCTTTTCAAGCACTACAATTTCGTCATTTACAACATCCAACATTTTGATAATCCGGTCGGATCCAACTGTTCCTTCAGCAACACCAGTAAAAAAACTGTCACGATTAAGATAATCGAGACGGTCCATATCTAACTGACTGCTTACCAATTGATGTAGAAACTTTTTGTGATAAGTTCCCTTGAAAATTTGGATACAAGTGTCAAGCTTGCCACCAAATTCGCGGTTTAATTCTTCCATGAACATCACGGATAATTCCTCATGGTGGAGCTCTGGAATGATTGAATGTTCGAGAGCGTGGGAAAACGGACCATGACCAATATCGTGTAACAAAATGGCGCACAGTACTCCGCGGGCCTCATTATCAGTTATTTCTTGACCTCGAGAACGAAGCTGTTCAATGGCTAATGTCATTAAATGCATGGTTCCGATAGCATGGTGAAATCGGCTGTGATTGGCTCCAGGATAAACATAATCGGTTAATCCAAGCTGGCGAATCCTGCGTAATCGCTGGAACCAAGGATGCTCGATCAGATCAAAAATAAATTCGTCTGGAATAGAAATGAATCCGTACACCGGATCATTGATAATCTTTTTTTTATTTCGCGTAAGGTTCACTTGCAATATATACAGTATTATCCTGTTTGTACAGGTAATTTTGGCAGCCACCAAATTAGACAAAATCATTCATGGAAAAGATAAACATCCTCTGGGCCGACGACGAAATTGAATTGCTAAAGCCTCACATCCTGTTTCTCAGGGAGAAAGGATATGATGTAGCTACTGCAAATTCGGGCGATGATGCACTCGATCTAGTAAAAGAACAATCGTTCGACATTGTTTTTTTGGATGAAAACATGCCCGGAATTTCAGGTTTGGAGACCTTGGTAAAAATTAAACAGATTAGAACAGATCTTCCTGTTGTTATGATTACCAAATCGGAGGAAGAGCATATCATGGAAGACGCGATAGGCTCTCAGATATCTGATTATTTGATCAAACCAGTGAATCCAAATCAGATCCTACTTTCATTAAAGAAAATTCTTGAAAACAAGCGATTGATTCGAGAAAAGACGTCGTCTGCATACCAGCAAGAATTTCGACATATAGGAATGACATTGAGTGATCGATTGAGTTTTCAAGAGTGGAAAGAAGTATATCAGAAGCTCGTTTTTTGGGAACTTGAGCTTGGAAGAAGCCGAGAAGAGGGCATGGAAGAAATTCTGAAAATGCAAAAATCCGAAGCGAACGCGCTCTTCAGTAAATATGTAGCAAACAACTACCAAGATTGGCTCAACGGAAAAGATCCGAAAGCACCATTGTTATCGCACACGACCTTTAAAAATCGCGTTGTTCCTGAGATTGATAAATCTGAAACGACATTTTTGGTTTTGATCGACAACATGCGTTACGATCAATGGAAAGTGATGCAGCCAATTATATCAGAGTATTTTAAAGTGGATACTGAAGAATTAATTTGTTCGATTCTTCCTACAGCAACACAGTATGCGAGAAATGCATTTTTTGCAGGTTTACTTCCTTCTGAAATTGAAAAACGTTATCCAAAACATTGGCTGAATGATGAAGATGAAGGAGGGAAAAACCTGCATGAAGAATTTTTCATGATGGAACAGTTGAAGCGCTTAGGCAAGGATGTAAAATCTTCGTACACGAAAGTCACGAATTTTCAGGCTGGTAAGAAACTCGCTGAAAACATTCCGAATTTGATGCAAAATAAATTCAATGCGATCGTTTACAACTTTGTAGATATGTTGTCGCATGCTCGCACCGAAATGGAAGTAATTCGTGAGTTGGCGGATGACGAAAAAGCTTACCGATCGATTACTGTTTCTTGGCTTGAACATTCGCCGTTGCTAGATATTTTGAGACAAATTTCGGAGCGAAAAGCCAGATTAATTTTAACCACCGACCACGGAACGATTCGCGTTACAGAGCCGAGTAAAGTGATTGGTGACAGAAATACGAACACCAATCTTCGCTATAAGCAAGGGAAGAATTTGAATTATGAAAAACGTGATGTTTTCGAAGTACGAAACCCTGCCGATATCTTTTTACCTCGTCAGCATGTAAGCTCTTCATTTGTGTTTGCTAAGGAAGACAAGTTTTTCGCCTACCCAAACAATTACAACTATTACGTGAATTACTATAGAAACACTTTCCAGCATGGTGGTATTTCGTTGGAGGAAATGTTGATTCCATTTATCACGTTGAGCAATAAATAAGTAAACAATACTACAAGAATCCCTACAAATCAAGATTCATATGATTTGTAGGGATTTTATTTTTGTGAGAAAGTTTTAAAAATATCCCAGATTTCTTGTGGGTCTTCGATTAAATACTTTGGTTTTTTTTCTGATAATGCTTCACGGTTTGCATGTGGATCCCAAACAACGGCAATGGCAGTTGCTCCTGCATTGTGAGCAGCTTCCACATCGCTTGGAGAATCTCCTATATACAAAGTGTTTTGTGGTAGGATACCAAGATGTTTGGCAGCCTTAAAAATTCCTTCTGGATTGGGCTTGGGCAAACTTACTTGATCGTCGCTCACCATAATATTGAAATGAGATTGCAGATTGTGCGCCTCTAACATGATATGAAGATCTCTTGAATGTCGTCCGGTAACCATCCCCAAGGGTATTTCAGAATCATTTAATTGCTTCAGAAGTTCAGAAACTCCATCAAATAATCGAGTCGATGAGGCAACCGTTTGCTGATGGTCCAAGAAATACTCAAATGCTTGATGAGCTTTTACTGGATCTTTATCCATCAATTGGAAAAGAATTTTATCGGCCGCGATGCCAAAGTACTGATGAATATCTTCGGTGGTGATGTGCTGCTTATCCATCCGCCGAACGGCGAAATGAAAAGAATCCAAGGCATGGTCAAGAGAATCGGTAAGCGTACCATCGCAGTCGAAAATTATGGCGTGTTGATGTTGCATAGTTTCCCAAAGAAACAGAAGTATTTGATAACATCGCCGAATTAAAGCCAGCGAAAGTTATCTTTGCGAACAAGTAAAATTGTGATGAATATTAAATTTGAATGTCACTCCATTGCCGATTTGGCTGAGGCTGCAGAAATTCTCACATCAGGTTTTGGTGCGCTAAGAGTATTTGCATTTTATGGTGAAATGGGCGCTGGTAAAACAACATTTATTTCGGCAATTGTGAAGGAACTTGGCAGTGAAGATTCAGTACAATCACCAACATATTCGCTTGTAAACGAGTATTTAACAAGAAAGGGAGAACGAATTTACCATTTCGATTTTTACCGAATGAAAAGTGAAGACGAAGCATTTGAAAGTGGCGCGATGGATTTAATCGACAGTGGAGCTTGGTGTTTTATTGAGTGGCCAGAACGAATTCCGACCCTCCTACCTGATCAATTTGTGAAAGTTAACATTTCGAAGTTGAAGGAATCTCGGATTTTGAAGATGGAACTTTCTGCCTAAATCGTATATTTAGCACACTACAAGTCGAACAGATTTATATGACCGGAGAAAACAATCCCCTGCTCAGATTTTCGCAAACGAGCGGGCTGCTCCCACAGGAAGAAATGCTGGAAGTTGCGAAGCGCAATTCAGATTTAAACATTGGTATACCAAAGGAAACTTCTTTTCAAGAGAAGCGGGTTTCGCTCATTCCGTCGGCAGTAGCTGTCTTGGTGAGCAACGGGCATAACGTAATTGTTGAAACTGGAGCTGGTGTAAATTCGAATTACCAAGACAAGGACTATAGCGAAGCGGGCGCTCAAATTGCTTACAACACTGAGCAAGTGTATAAATCGGATTTGGTTTTAAAGGTAGCGCCTCCAACATTCGATGAGATTGAGATGATGAAACCTAAGCAGCATTTGATATCAGCCTTGCAGCTTACAGTTCAACAAAAAAATTACTTCAATCATTTGATTTCGAAGAAGATAACTGGATTGGCTTTCGATTTTATTAAAGATCGTTCAGGCATTTACCCGATTGTTCGTGCAATGAGTGAAATTGCAGGAAACACTTCTATTTTGATTGCTTCCGAATACATGAGCACTACAAATGGTGGACGTGGCATGATGCTCGGCGGAATTTCGGGAGTGCCTCCCACCGAAGTGGTTATTATTGGAGCTGGGACTGTGGGTGAATTTGCAGCCAGAGCGGCAGTTGGATTGGGTGCGCACGTTAAGATTTTCGACAACAGTTTGTACCGCTTGAGGCGACTTCAGAATGATTTAGGTATGCGATTGTTTACCTCAATCATACAACCGCGCGAATTGGAAAATGCTCTAAAAACAGCTGATGTGGTGATTGGAGCTTTGAGAGCAAAAGAAGGTAGAACGCCTGTTGTTGTTACCGAAGAAATGGTGAGCAATATGCAATTCGGATCTGTAATTGTTGATATTTCAATCGATCAAGGCGGATGTTTTGAAACGTCTCAGGTGACCAACCATGCAAATCCAGTATTTAGAAAATATGGAGTTACACACTATTGTGTACCAAACGTGGCATCGCGGGTTTCACAAACTGCTTCGAAAGCGCTAAGCAATATTTTCACACCAATTTTATTGGAAATGGGCGAAAAAGGTGGGATGGAAAATTATCTTCGAATCAATGCTGGCGTTCGAAATGGCGTGTATTTGTATAATGGTATTTTAACCCATAAATACATTGGAGAAACGTATAATATTCCATATAAAGATTTGGACTTACTTATTGCAGCCACTCAATGGTAGGATTTAAATTACGCGGATAAATAGAATTAACCTACGTAGAAATAAATTGAGCATTATCAAACTATGATTGTGTTTTTGAAACTTCATGCACTAAATTGCGGACAGTTTTCACAAAATCATCATTTTTAAATGCATTCATTTAATTATCATCGGAATCTTTTATTGATTCTTGTTTGCTTTTGGGCGTTCGGAGTAAATCAGGCAAAAGCTCAATGCTGCACTTATACGCTAAATATGAGCGATACGTATGGTGATAGCTGGAATGGAGGTTATTTGCAGATTTTCCATAACAACGAGCCCTTAGGTGATTTTTATGCAACAGGTTCTGGATCAACGGAAACTTTCTCGTTTTGCACTGGCGATACAGTTGTTTTATTGTACACATTTGGAGATTATGAGGAGGAGAATTCTTTCAGCTTCCTTGACGCAGGCTACAATTCGATTGTTAGTGAGGGCCCAAACATCCCATCAGGCGAACCAATAATAATTGTTGTGGATTGTGAAACCGCGGTTATTCCAGGAAATCATCCATGCTTGGCCATACCAATAGATACACTGAATTGCATAACTGAATCGAACTTAAATGTTTCAGGTACAGGACAAAATCCAGGATGTGCAGTTTACCAAGGCGGCGACATTTGGTTTGTGACCGAAGTTCCGCCATCTGGTAATTTGGACATTTCAACTGGAGCAGGTAATATAAATGATACAGGAATCGCAGCATGGACAGGTAATTCATGTACCAGCTTGACATTAGAGGGATGCAATGATGACAACGGAATTGATTATTATTCGAGATTAAACCTTTCAGATTTAACACCTGGAACAACCGTTTACATTCAAGTTTTTGGCTATCAAGGAGCTACAGGAAACTTTGAATTATGCGTGTCAGATCCAGGAAGAGTAACAGTTGATAGCACGGAACTTCCATTGGTATTGATTAATACACTCAACCAAACAATTGTGGATGATGTGAAAATTAATGCACGAATGGAAATTAAGTACAATGGATTGGGCAATCTCACTTACTTAACTGATAGTGCCAATATTTACGATGGAAACATAGGAATCGAAATTCGCGGAGCAAGTTCAGCGGGTTATCCGCAAAGGCCTTATGGATTTGAATTTAGAGATAGCCTTGGAAATAATTTAAACGCAACAATTTTAGGAATGCCTGCGGAAAACGACTGGGTTTTACTATCGAATTATAATGATAGATCGCTTCTTCGAAATGCTTTGGCGTTTAAAATTTTTGAAGGAATGGGAAATTATTCAGTAAGATCGAGATTGGTAGAAGTATTGGTAGACAGCTCTTACAAAGGGATTTACCTCCTTGGTGAAAAAATTAAACAAGATGACAACAGGGTTGATATTGCGACATTAAATTCGAATGAAAATGAAGGAGACGAATTAACGGGTGGATATATTTTGCAGCAAAATTTATCGAATGAAACAAATAGTTTTTTATCGAATTATTCCCCGATTGATCATCCTGAACTTGAAGTACGATTTAACTATGAAGAACCAAGTGCAGATTCGATAACAGAGATCCAGAAAGACTACATTGCTTCATACATAGACAGTTTAGAAACAGCGCTATACAATGTAAATTTCGTTGATTCAGAAAATGGTTACAGAAAATATTTAGATGTAAAATCATTTATTGATTATTTCTTAGTAAATGAATTGTCTAGAAATAACGACGGCTTTAAAAAGAGCGTGTTTTTTAATAAGGATAAAAATTCTAATGGAGGAAAGTTAAAGGCTGGTCCGGTTTGGGATTTTGATTGGGCTTGGAAAAATTTAAATAGCTGTTCAATTTTTGAAGCTACAGATGGTTCTGGATGGGCTCATTTGATTAATGATTGCGCTCCAGATAATAATTCGTGTGGTTATTATGTTCGCATGCTTCAAGATTCTTCATTTGCCAATGAATTAAAATGTGCATATAATCAATACAGAGAAACAGTTTTAAGTTTTGAATATTTGACTTCATTCATTGACAGTGTTGGTGGATTGGTTCAAAATGCGCAAGTTCGACATTTTCAAAAGTGGTCAATTCTAGGAGTTAGTGGTCCTGCGCCCGAGATAGCTCCATATCCAGAAAGCTATTTAGCTGAATTGCAAGCACTAAAAAGTTGGATTGAGCTTCGCTTAAATTGGTTGGACGCGAATATGCCTGGGAACTGTTATTTAAACACCAATTCGGTATCTGATGTAAAACCTAATGCTGAATTATCAGTATTTCCAAATCCTTCGGTAAACAAAGTCCAAATCAGAGGATTTACTGCTGAAATGGATGCCCAGAGAATTAAGATCATTGACTTGGCGGGTAGAGTAGTAGAATCGATTAATGTGAAATCTACTGATAATTCTGTTGAAATTCATATTGCTGCAAGAGGCGCTTACACCTATATTGTTGAGGGAAAAGCAGGAATTATAGGTGCTGGAAAAATTGTAGTGATTGAATAAATTAGAATTTCGATTAATTCAAAAAGCTTACTTGCATTTAGAGTAAAGTATGCGCATTTGCTGTGATTCAACTTTGTTTACAAAGTAATCTGTCATGCATTCTTTGCCGATAAGCAAATTACTATAATGCAAAAATTGTGTAGTAGAACATTCATGAAAAATCTACTAAATGAGTGTTTGAGATTAAACATCAAAGTGCAAAACTAAATTAGGAATTGATTTATATTTTGTGAGTAAAACGTATTGCAATCCCCTTCGCGGCTTCAATTTATAGATTTTCAGATTATCTCTCAAGAGAATTCTGCAGTTGAATATTTATATTATTCACGAAGCTGTTCAAAAATTATAAATAGTACTTTTTATTTCCCAATGAATCTTTTAAAGTCCTTTAATTTACAATGATTTAAATCAATTCAATTTAACCCAAGTATTTATTTAGTTCAAATTACCGCACTATCAATATGGGAAATTCCAATCATCAGTGTAAAACTAAATTTGGAATTGATTTATTTTTTTTGGGGGAAATACCCACGCTTTCCCCTACCCGGTTTCAATTTATAGATTCATATAAAAAGATCCAAAAATAGATTTCTACTTACTTGTGAATATCTCTGTTTAAAACACATCAAATACTTGACTCAATTATCAACCATAAAAAATGCCGTCCCATAAATGAGACGGCATGAAAACCAAAATCAACCAATGTTACTTAATCAAAACAAGCTTTTTGGAAGCAAGTTTCGTTCCAAAAAATTCAATACAATAGTAATATGTTCCTGAGGTGACTGTCGTTAAATCTAGTTCAAGTTTTTTTTCATTACCAGTTTCCATTGGTAAGTTCAAGATCTTTCTTCCATATTGATCATACAAACTCATTGAAGCACCATGATATTGAGAAGGTATGCTATAAATTACGTTTGAAACATTGCTCATTGGATTTGGGAAACTCTGACCTAACTCAATGATTTCAACAACATCTTTTTCTGGCATAAATGAAGGACATGGCGTAACAAATGTTTTTCGACAATTGGAAGCCCATTGTGGAGTTCCACAAGCAGGAATAGCACCATTAGAAATCGGTGTAATTAACACTGCGAAAGTCCTTCCATTGTTCAATGATCCTGCAGAAATAGGATCGAAAGAAATTCCCGAACCAGTTAATGTACTTCCACTAATATTTGCACTTGTGCTGTTTGTTAACCAATTTGTTGTGGAATTTCCAGATGGACAACCAACAGCAGCGCTCTCTTGAAAATACCATCTCCAAGTGTATCCACCTGAACCAACAGGATTGGATGACATTGTAATGTTTGCAGGGTTTCCTGATCCACAGAATGTTTCATCTGACAAGGTAACAGATCCAGCATTAAATGGTGGAAGAACGGTGATTTGACGAACATCAGCAGCCCATGAGGAAGTGCCTCCTGTAGGTGTAACCAAGCAAGCGTAAGTTCTACTTTGGGTTAACCCCGCTATTGGGTCATATGATGAACCATTGGCTCCATTAATGATTAACCAGTTGGTCGTAGAACTACCTGTAGGTGCACTTTGAATGCCGTTTCTATAATACCATTGATATGTAAACCCTGTTGAACCTGCAGGAACGGAAGCAAATGTAATTGGCTGAGGGTCTCCTCCTGTGCTGCAAAATGTTTGGTTTCCATTCGACAATACCCCAAAACTTAAGCCCACATTAACAGTGATTTGTCTAACCCCAACAGCCCAAGTCGCTGCACCACAATCAGGCGTTCCTGTCGGATTAACCTGAACTGCATAAGAAATAGAAGCTGATTGAATTGGCGGATTGTATGATGATGAAGTCGCACCTGAAATAATTGTCCAACCTGTAGTTGATGTTCCTATTGGGGCAGATTGAATTCCCATACTTGAATACCATTGGTATGAGTATGTGCCGGACCCACCTGTAGGATTTGATGAAAAACTTATTGTAGCAGGATCACCAGAAGTTATAAAGCTTTGATTGCCGGCTGTAAGTGTGCCAAAATCAACAACTGGAAAAACAGTTATTTGTCTTGAGCCGGTAGACCATTGAGCAGTTCCTCCTGTTGGTGTAACTAAACATGCGTAAGTTCTGCTTTGAGTTAATCCACTTGGAGGATCATAAGATACCGCTGTTGCTCCATTTATAAGTGTCCAATTGGTAGTTGAACTTCCTGATGGTGCTGATTGGATACCGTTTCGGAAGTACCACGCATACGAATAACCTGATGCACCTGCAGGAATTGTTGAAAAGCTTATTAAAGAAGGATCACCTCCAACACTGCAAAAACTTTGATTGCCCAATGCTAAAGAACCGGGAGAAAATGAAGCAGCAGGATTAACAGTAATTTGGCGAACACCTGAAACCCACTCTGCATTTCCACAATCAGGTGTACCAGTAGGATTAACCTGAGCGGCAAAGGATATGGAGGATGTTTGAATTCCAGGGTCGTAAGTTGAAGCTGTTGCCCCAGAGATTGCGATCCAATTGGTTATGGAAGAACCTGTAGGAACTGCCTGAATACCAGAACGAGAATACCATTGGTAGGTAAATGTCCCAGCTCCACCAGATGGAGGTGTTGAAAAACTAATTACTCCAGGATCCCCTGATCCTGTAAAGGTTTGGTTTCCAGCAGAAAGTGCTCCTCGACTTACCGAAGGTAACACAGTTACTTGCCTAGTTGCTGTTGCGGAACAATTGTTTAGGGTTGAAGTAACAGTGTATGTAGTTGTAAGTGATGGATTTGCGTTAACTGATGCTGATGTAGAAGAGCTTAAACCAACTGTAGGTGTCCAAACATAACTCGAACCACCAGATGCAGTTAAACTCACCGAACTACCTGCGCAGATGGTTGCAGATGCAGGAGATATAGAAACTGTTGGACCTGAATTTATACAAGTCGCAGCCGCATATCGTGCGCGAATTTTGTTCCCCGGCTGAGTGCCAAAGCCATTAGAAAGATTTACGCCAACACCACCAATCAAATGACAATAACTCATGATCGTTCCACCATTTGTTGGTGCTGGACCAGCGACGCAACCTCCTTCAGTTGTATAGCAATTATCTAACGCCCCGCCTGTCCAACCACACCATTGTGTGTGATTCGATCCCAAATTATGTCCCATTTCGTGGGTGAACACGTTAACGGTCCATGAATAAGTTGGGAAAGTGCTAAATGAATTGTAAATGTTACTAAATGCATGTTTGTAAGAAGTTCCACAAATCACATCTAGGTAAGCAATGCCTCCCATGTTTGATGAGCGTGTAGAAATAAGGTGTGCGATGTTTCCATTAAACGTTGTTCTTGTTGTGCGGAATAAATTTAGAACAGTACCTGAAGTTGTTTGACTAATAAATGGATCCGTTGAAGTCCAAACAAAGATTTCAGAAATTTGTGTTTGAATGGATTCATTGGTATAAATGGCAGAAACTTGGTTGTAAAT
Source organism: Bacteroidota bacterium (assembly GCA_947460255.1). GTDB lineage: Bacteria > Bacteroidota > Bacteroidia > M30B66 > M30B66 > CAMCXT01. The sequence continues at coordinate 9,950 of CANHIS010000044.1, read as the reverse complement.
GCCTGTGACGAAAGAATTCACATTGGTAATATTTGATGATCGTTTGGTGTATAAGTCAAAATCGCATTCAATATAAACACGAATCAATCTACAATCAGTGTTTGCTACTGCCGCCGTTTCTACTGGAACATCAACTTCATCAGTATTACAATGAAAAGGAATTTTCTCGGCCAATTCGTTGCTTCTGTAAAATACATATAGATTGTTTTGTCCGTTATCAATTTTCCCTAAATCGTAATTACCTGATGCATTCGAGATCATACCGATGATTTCGTTTTCAAAGATTGAAAGCGCTACCATTGAATGACGGTCATTGTTCAAAATTCCTTGATAATATCCTGCTTTTGGTGCAGAAATTTCTAGACCTGATGAGGTCTTTATCTTAAAATCCTTGGTGAGTACTTCGGTTTTATATAATTGTAAGGACCAAGTCCCATTGCCATTCGGCGCTGGAATATTCACCACTAAATTATTGGGCGAATTTTGGAGTATGCTCAAAAGTTCAGTCTTTTGAACACTTAGAAACACAGCTTCCTTAATCTCTTTTGGCGAATCAGATAATCGAGCCGATAAATCAAGATTAAACAATGTGGATTGATATGGAGCCTCTTCCTTAAATTTCTGCTGTACATTTTGGAAAATGACATTTCCTTCATCGCTGCTTCCAATGGCAGTGAAAAAGGAAATGAGAAGCACAAATACTGTTGTGGAAAGTTTATGCATGTTGAAGATGTGTGATGGTAATTTTACAATTGCCAAATCAATGAAGATCTCAACTAGTATGAACTACCTAGTTTCTGCCGATCTTACAATTACCTACAATCCAACAATAACAAGGGTTTCAGATTCCTTACACAAACAATGTGACACAATTACTGTACACTTGAAAAAAAACACACCAAGCCAAGTAGATTATCTACACATTAAAATCATTCATTGAACCATTTTTCATATTATGACTAAGATATCACTTAAAGAAAAATGTCGGGTTTTAAAAACCAACAATCTTCGCTGGACAATGAAGGGTAATGTCTATAAACTTGAAACACAATAAAATGGATTATAATTCTCATAATCAATATCATACAATCAGTTCAATGCAATTTAATCTTCTAATCTTACTTTGCATTTTTAAAAATCAAACAATCATTTAGACAGGACTAAGCTTTCCTCGTTTAATCACAAAAGACTTAAATAGCTGATTTACATTTATATACAAAATCTTGTACACTTACCTAATTTTATGATGATGATCTACCTTCATTGTTACTTCTCAACCAAAATTATTGAAGTATTCTTTTGTTAATAAATCACAATGATTTGATTTTAAAACATTTACGTAGTTCACTCGCGTAATTTTTCTGCTATTTTCTTGTTATCAACAAAAACTCATGATTTATTAACATTCTTGAAGGAAACCAAAAACTTCGCAAATTCATTTGAAGTTAAGTATATATATAGCTTCAAAATACAACCCGATCATCTAACAAAATGTATTTTACCAAGTTAAACTGATAAGTCACAAGCCCAGACTCAACTTTGAACATGCATTACTTTGATTTTATTGTTAGCTTCGGTAATAGTAAATCGAATTAACTTTTAGCATTATGTCCTCCTCACTCGATTTCAAAAATGTCGATATCCAAACATGGATTCTCAATAATCTTCAAGAACAGGATATAGAACAACAGCTTCTAAGCAAAGGATTCGATCCGGAGTCGATAAAAAATTATATCCAAGAATTTAAACAAACGAAGCATGCCCGACGCCAAACTACCGGGCTATTCCTTTTAATTGCTGGAGGTTTAATTGGTTTTTTAGGCTTCATTCTAGCCGTAATAAATCCAATTCCTAGTTTTTACAATGCATTTCTGATCGGCACAACAAGTTTGGCAGCAGCTGCAATCTGCCTAGGACTTTAATTTGTATTCGAATAACTGTTTTAAAATTTGGGGCGCGCCCCGTTGGGTCACGTGCTCAGTTGCTAGCTTTTGCCTTGCTTTTAAGAGCCAGGCAAAAGGCTACCTTCCTCGTCCGTTCGCGCGGTATCAGCAAAACAATCATACTATGAAGTCATTAACTGGCATCAGAACCAAAACAGTCCTTATTTCATATAAACTTAATCATCTGTGTTCAAATGGTAATTAACATACTATTTGTTCGGCTCGATTTTCAACAGTAAGTGTTCACAAATTTCTCTTGTACAACAACTTAAAAATTCTTTGGGAAACCCAACTATCCCCTTCCCGGGAGAAACCTACAATTAAATTATCACATAAGCCGATTATATCCGGTTAGAAACGATTATAATCGGATAATTACGGACAAGCATCCGTCAAGTAGCTAATAATCAAACAATCGCGAAGTTTTTACGTCATGTTTGTGATCGATGCTGACGAACTCTTTATTAAACCCCAATTCAACGCTACATCCTTCTTTGTAACAGATTATGTTCACAAATTTCTCTTGTACAACAACTTAAAAATTCTTTGGGAAACCCAACTATCCCCTTCCCGGGAACAACCTACAATTAAATTATCACATAAGCCGATTATAACCGGTTAGAAACGATTATAATCGGATAAACACGGATCATAAAGCCTATGTATTTAATCCTCAATAAATTACACATCTCCTTCTTTTGATTGAACTCCTGAGTATCTATATCTAGAAAAAATTGCATCTGTCTTTGATTGTTTACACATGTCAATATAATGCAGTAAACATGTTTCATCTCGCTACCTTCGCACATTCTAAACCATCACATGAAAAATCTTTTTCTCTCATTTATCATCCTTTTAACCTCTTTTGCCAACGCACAAGAAAACTACAACATGCAGTTGCGCAGTCACCTCGAATTTCCTGGTAAATCTTGTGCAAATATCTGGGGATACGCCGATCCACAAGGAAACGAATATGCCTTGGTAGGCACCAGCACTGGCTTAAGTATCGTTGATGTTTCAAACCCAGATGCTCCTGAATTACTGTTCGAAGTGCCCTCTGTAGAAAACTTTTGGCGAGAAGTTAAAACTTGGCAAGGCTTCGCTTACATGACTACCGAAGGCGAAAATGCTGGATTGGTTGTAATTGACTTAAACGATCTCCCTAATTCAATTGATTATCAAATCTACACAGGCGATGGAGCTATTAACAACCAACTCTCAACCATTCATGCGCTTCATATCGACAATGCCAAATGTTACCTCTACGGGTCCAATATTGGTGTTGGCGGAATGCTGATTCTCGATTTAACAGATCCTTGGAATCCAACTTATCTCGGACAATACGATAATTACTACGTACACGATGGTATTGTTTACGGTGACACTGCCTGGGCAGGCAACATATATGATGGCTTTTTCACTGTAATCGACGTGTCAAATCCTGCCAATCCAATAGAATTAACTCAACAAGAAACACCTGGAAATTTCACGCACAATACTTGGCTCACCGACGATAGAAAATTTCTGCTTACTACAGATGAAATCAGCAATTCCTATTTAGCCTCATATTCAATCGATGATATCGGAAATATCACTGAAGTTGATCGATACCAAACATCTCCAGGTTCAAATTGCATTGTTCACAATACACATATTCTTAACGATTACGCAGTTACTTCTTGGTACACAGAAGGCGTTGTAGTTGTCGATAACGATCGCCCAAACAATCTGATTGAAGTAGCTAAATACGATTTCTCAGATTTCGAAGGCGATGGTTTTAATGGTTGTTGGGGAGTTTATCCTTATCTGCCAAGTGGAAACATTATCGCATCAGATATTGAAACTGGGCTGTGGGTACTTACGCCTTCCTACCAGCGAGCTTGTTATCTAGAAGGAACGGTAAAAGACAGTTTGTGCAGCACCAATCTCGACAATGTAACTGTTGTTATTGGAAACAATGTTGCTTCTGATGTTAGTAATGTTGATGGCGTGTTCAGAACAGGAACAGTTATCCCAGGAACTTATTCTGTTACCTTTTCAAAACCTGGCTACACGCCAAAAACCTATACCAATTTAGCATTCAACAATGGCGAATTAATCACCCTTGATGTTGTACTGTTCAGTGAAACTATCGTACCGCTTAACGGCAATGTGGAAGATAGTAACAACAATCCAATTCAAAATGCATTTGTTTCTGTAAGCAATTCACAGGCTGGATACAATTTCACAACCGATAACCAAGGAGATTATAGTCGCTGCGATTTGCAGCCAGATCTGTATACAGTAGTCGCTGGAACTTGGGGATTTGTAACCAACTGTCAATCTGATGTCTCTCTCTCATCTAACAACGCCGAAGTAACTTCAACGCTCGAACTTGGTTATTACGACGATTTTCAGTTTAATTATGGTTGGACGCAAACCGCAACCTCAAGCGCTGGATTATGGGAACGAGCCATTCCAACAGGCACAAATAACAATGGCGCTATTTCTAATCCTAATGTTGATGCAAACAACGATTGCAATGGATTTGCATTTGTAACAGGCAATGCAGCGGGAACTGGAGCCGGTTCAAACGATGTTGACGATGGTTGCAGTCAACTAATCTCGCCACTTATGGACCTGTCAAACGGCGTTGATCCACACATTTCATTTAAATACTGGTTTTACAATGGAGGAGGAAACAACACAACTCCTAACGACACATTGTTTGTTCGCCTTCGTCAAAACAATACCGATATCACTGTTGCCAGATTTTCTTCCAGCGATCCAATGTCTCAATGGGTTGATTATTCATTCAGAGTAAAAGACTTCCTCACGGAATTAAACGGAATTCAACTGGTTATTGAAGCTTGCGATTTCCAAGCAGGCCATTTAGTAGAAGCTGGTATCGATCTTTTCAAAGTGGATTATTTTGGATTCGTAGGCACCGAAAGTCTTGCATTTAATAATCTCGAAGGAACCGTTGTTCCAAATCCATCAAACGAAACAGCTCATCTCATCACCACACAAAAAGCAAACAACATAAAGATTACAGACCTCAGTGGCAGAATTGTGTACACTTTCAATTCGGCCATTTCGATAGAACAATTCCAGTTGCCTTCAAATCTTCATTCAGGTTTATACATAATCGAGTTTTCAAGCAGTGCTGGAAGAGGAATCACACGCTGGCTTAAAAATTAAAACTTCCAAAAAGCAAAAAGCCCTGATCATCAAAAATGGTCAGGGCTTTTCTTTTGCGGTAATGAACTACTACCAATCGTCTTTTTTCTTCACAGGATCTGTTTCCACGAAACGCTCTAAACTTTTTATAGTCTCTTTCATAAACTCATCCGTTTGCTTCAAATACAAAGCAAAATTTGGATCATAATTAGTGGCCTTTGCATCCAACCATCGTTCTATCGGGTAATAAGATGTTTGCTTCCAGCTAATGTTCGTTATCTCATACTTAAATTTACCGTCCTTGCACATAATCTTGATCTTGTAGTTCACCAAGCCAGCATCAACCATAGGAACAGGCTGCTTCTTTGAATTTGGTTCAGGGCGCTGAATCGAGAATCGGTAACCGCCTTCAATCACACGTGCTTCTGCATCGGCTTTCTTAATCGCTTCTACAGGGTTTTTGAAATAGCTTTTAAACCAACGTAACGATCGGTTATAAAGTGTGTCTTTATTCATTCCAGGCTCTTCAACAACCTCTGTGTAAGTAATCAAATTTGTTACTTCATCAATTGGCATTTTAGGCGCAGCTGGGGCCTGTGCATCTGCCTGCAAAGCCCAAAGCCCCGCAAAGACAATCGCAGTAAAAAGTTTTGATTTCATATTTACGTTTCTGTTGATTACAAACTTATTGGCACAAAACGCCATTATCACAACGTTCTGCTTTCTTTTATCGCTGAGTTTTTAACAATCAAAAACTTCTGAAACTGCCCGCCTTCGCTAATGACCGCAATTGCGGATAATGATGCTTCATATGATATTTCAAAAAATTCACTGCATCAACCAACCGAATTGGCCCTGCCGATGGATGCTTAAACACCAAAGCTCCAGTATATTCTGCTGGATATTGATTCAACAACTCAACCAATTCTCCTCGATTTTTTTTCCATTTATCTAAATCAAAGTCCCGAACATCCAAATTCATCGATACTGCCGAAGGTGCTTTGTACTTTTTAGGAATCCACAATGCAGCCAATAGCAAGAAGGCGTTTCTACGGTGCTTCAATCGAGCAAATTTTACTTTATCAGAACCCAAACGACTCCTTACCTGCCCTATCAACAACTCTTCTACCATCAATAAATGACGAAAAACATCATTCACCGACCAACTTCCAGGTGAATACCTAAAATTTTTGGCATTCTCATCTAAACTTCCATACCAATGCCACAACCTATCTGTTAAATCAAAATATCCTTTTGCAGCCCGATTAGCCAAATTTAATATCATACCTAAACTTTTCACTAAGCTAAGTTATCTTCAAAAACAATCAGCATTAAAATCAAATTGAAACTCTTCAGTGTCAAAACTTGCCAAGTAAAACTTGTACTTCTATTAATTAAATCATTGTTGGTATTCTAGCTTGTCATTTTATTGCTTTTCGCTCCGCGGATATTGAATTTCTTACCACCCAATTATTTCAAATACAGCTAGATATTTCAGGTTTTTCAACGTTTGCATAACAGTTTAGTTTACCCACTGAAGGATTTTCTTACATCTGTAAGGCCGTTGTTCCCATCGAAACATTTATCAGAAACCGATCCCACACTTTTGTAGTAAACCTTTTCACAACTAGGTTACTATGAAACGAACTTTTTACTCTGCATTATTTATAGTTTTTTCTTCAGGCTTGATTCATAGCCAATCAACCAACGATAGAGTAAATGCACTTGTTGCAAGTTCTATCAAACAAGAAAGTGGTGCTGACCCGAATTTCGCGGTTTTTAGAACCATGGAATCTGTTCGTCATGGTATGCTTCCAGGCTACAGAGGTGTTCAAGTGCGAGTAGAACAACCTATTTGTGAAGGACAACCCGGAAGCATCTCCCTCGTGAATGAGTCTGGTGAAGCTTGGAAATACAAAATCATCGACAGAAACGGACCGCTCATTCAAGAAGGCGACGTTGGATACAATAGAAAAGTAGGTAAACTAAATTCTGGAGCTTACCTTATTCAATTCACCTTAGCAAACGGAACTTCTGTAATCGACGAATTCAATATCCGCCGCGGAAAAGGTCTTCAAGCCTCAATTTCCATCGATGCTCCAGTAGCATTTTCCGATCAAAAGATAAAAATATCGGGAGAATCGCAAGGCGCTACAGAATTCACTTGGGATTTTGGCGACGGTGCCACTTCTTATGGCGAAAATACAGTTGAACACGCCTTCAAAATTCCAGGAACTTATACCATTACTATGGTTGCAAATAATTTTGATTGTAAGGCAGAAGCCACTACAAATCTCACTGTTGCAGGCCAACCCGCTGCAGTGGAAAAAGGAGAATAAATAATTCAATTGGTTGTTGAATGTTTAGAGCACGCAGTTGAGTCCTGCGTGCTCTTTTTTTTTCATTCATTTGCAAAATGAAATTACTCCAGGATCTTTGTTCTGTTCGATCTGTTTCGGGCGATGAATTGCCAATCAGAAACTTCTTGATTGATTACGTAAATCAAGAATCCATAAACTGGAAAACAAAACCAACACTCCTTTACGGCGATCAACTGCAAGATTGTCTTGTACTCGTTTTCGGCAAACCCCGAACCGCCATCTTTGCTCATATCGATACGATCGGCTACACGGTTGGCTATGGCAGAAATCTTATAAAAGTTGGAGGTCCTGCCACACGCGATGGATTTAGGCTTTGGGGGCAAGATTCAAAAGGTGAAATTGACTGTAAAATCGTAATTCACCCTGAAAACAATCTACCCTACCATGATTTTCATCGCGAAATTGATCGAGGTACTTGTTTAAGTTTTTACCCAGATTTTAGAGAAACAAAGCAGTTTGTTCAATCTTGTTACATGGACAATCGGCTGGGCATTTACAATGCACTTAGAGTTGCTGAAACACTTCAAGATGGCCTGATTGTCTTTTCATGTTACGAAGAACACGGTGGCGGCACGGTTGGTTTCTTGGCAAATCTCATGGTAAACCAATACAATGTTTACCAAGCATTGATTAGTGACATTACTTGGGTTACTGATGGTGTGCAACATGGAAAAGGAACTGCTATTTCAATGCGCGACTCTGGAATTCCGAGAAAAGTATTCCTAAATAAGATCATCCATCTCGCTAAAGAATCAAATATTCCTTTCCAACTTGAAGTTGAAAGTGCTGGTGGATCAGATGGATCTGAATTACAAAAAAGTCCCTACCCGATCGACTGGTGCTTTATCGGAGCACCCGAAAACTTTGTGCATACGCCAGACGAAAAAGTGCACAAATCCGACATAAAAAGCATGATACACCTTTATCAATTCTTGATGGAGAAATTGTAATTGATCAAAAACAAAAAAGCCGTCTTGAGATTTTCAGGACGGCTTCTTCATTTCTATACTTTCAACTTATTGAACAACGTTTACAGTGCCTTCGAACTTGTGCACAAAACCTAAATCATCAGTTGCTTTAACAATGTAGAGATAAACGCCTTGAGAAACCTTATTGTCTGAAAGGCCAGTCGTACCATCCCAACCATTCTCCAAATCAAACGATCTGTAAATCTGTTGTCCCCAACGATTGAAAATTACAACTTCGAAATCGCTAATCTCTTCTCCATAAATAGTGAAGAAATCATTTGTTCCATCGTTGTTAGGACTAAAGCTGTTCGGAATATAAATTCTGTAACCAGGATTCACTCTGATAAATCTGTTTAATGAATCTGTACATCCATACTCATTTTCAACAACTTGAAGAATTTCATAATAGCCCGTATCTTCAAAAGTTACAAAGTGATTTGGACCAAGAAGAGTGTCTCCATTAAGGTAATACCAAACTGAATCGGTATTCATTACACCTCCAGATATCTGCAAGTCAGGCGCAATCATATCCAACTCTGAAGCATTCATGGAGAAATATGGAACAGGAACAGGATAAACTTCAACATATTCCTTTCTGTCCATAGTGGCTGTGCATCCATTGGCAGTGGTTGCTTTCAACGACACGTCATATAAGCCCTCTTTTGTATAAGTATAGCTTGGTTCAGGGGAATTTGATGTTCCTCCATCACCAAAATACCAAGTATAGAAAACAGTTCCTGGAGATTGACTTAAGTTATTGAATGCAACTTTCAATTCGGCACATCCTCGATTTAACTCAGCAACAAAATCAACAATTGGATCTGGATAAACCAAAACATCAGCAGAATAAAGGTTGCTGAAACATCCACCATCAGCCACCTGCAAAGTGATTGTTTGAGATCCGATAGATCCAAAAACGATGTTTTGTGGATTCGATATCGAAGATGAAGGGATATTGGCATTTCCTCCAAAGTTCCAGATAAAATTTGAGTTTGTTGAAAAGCTGCCTTCCGCTTGGAAGTTGAACGTGTTTCCGCCTAAACATTGTCCCTGAGGAGCAGCAAAAGAAACAAAAGGAGGAGCAGTTACACGATAAACTACTGTATCGAAAGCAATACATTGTCCATCATCGGCTCTCAAAATATACTCGTAATCAGCTGCTTGTGCCAGATTATTTATTCTGCTTGCTGTTGTGATAGCTGAATTAACATCAGTTAAACCAACACCAGGAGACCAAAAATAAGTAAGACCTGGTATAGCGGGAGTTCCAAGGTTAACGCTTGCCCCAGAACATGACTGCTGGTCTAAACCTGCATCAACACTTGGTAAAGGTAATACCTCAATTGTTTGTGTAAAAGCTGGTGATTGACAGCCTAACGAATTAACATCTAAGGAAATCGTTTTGCTACCTGGAGTCAACCATTTTACATCGAATGGTCCAAGGCCAACTTGAGTTGGTGTAATTCCGCCTCCGAAATTCCAGTTAAACAACGAATTAT
>CANHIS010000043.1 GCA_947460255.1 Bacteroidota bacterium | reverse complement strand
TATCCCCTTCCCAAGGGGCAATCTAAAAACTGTTTACCTAGTCTGCAAGTTTTAACCGTGTATAAACGATTATAACCGTTTCAAGAGGGGTTGAAATTTTGAATTTTCGGTTCTTTCTAAAAAGACCTTCAACCATTCTTGGGTTACAAGCAATACAACCCTGCTGTCAGTCTACAATTCAATCTTTAGCGGACATTGGTTTTTGTATTCTTTACAAATGAGTATTAACACTCATTTGTATTTATTTTTTAAAGCATAATTTTCAAATAAAATTAAACTCAGATATCCTATGAAAAATAATTTTCCTATTATAAGATCCATGAGTTTGGCTTTAAGAGACAATAAAGGCGAGCCGATCAGAATGTCAGGCTCAAATCAGAATGTTACCGAATACTTAAAGAACGAGCAGAGGTTAAATAAAAATATTGCTTTATTAATTTATACGCAAAAAATTGCAGGTATAGGAAGTTGGGAGCTTGATTTACAAACCAATGAGGTATTTTGGACAGAAGAGCTATACAACATGTTTGGTTTCGATTCTACACTTCCTCCGCCACCGTTCACTGAACATATGAAGCTTTTTACACCAGAAAGTTGGGAGAGATTGTCTTCTGCATTAAATCTCACCAAAGAAAAGGGTATCCCATATGAATTGGAACTAAAAACAATCCGAAAAGATGGTGGCGAAGGGTATATGTGGGTTCGTGGCGAAGCTGAATTTGCTGCAAACGGAGACAAAACCCACATTAAAGGGGTAGCACAAGATACTACAGAAAGAAAACTTGCAGAAGAGAAATTAAGGATCAATGAAGAAAGATGGCAATTTGCTATTGAAGGCAGCGGTGATGGAATTTGGGAATGGAGGCCTCAAGATAAAAAGACTTTTTACTCAAATCGTTGGTTAGAAATGTTAGGTTATAAACCAGAAGAGTTTACTGACAATGATTATGAATGGAGTTCTAGATTACATCCAGATGATATTGAATTTACATTTGCTGAAATATCTAAAAATTTATCAGGACAAACAGACTCTTTCAACCATGAGTATAGAATTAGAAATAAAGAAGGGAACTATTTATGGATGTTAAATAGAGGCAAAGTAGTTGAAAGAAATGCAAATGGTGAAGCAATAAGGGTTGTTGGATCACACTCCGACATTAATAAATTAAAGCAAACAGAACAATTAATAAAAGTAAACGAAACACGCCTGAGTCTTGCTGTTAAAGCGGGTGGGGTGGGAATTTGGGATTGGGATATTGTATCTGATAAACTCACTTGGGATGACCAAATGTTCTTTCTATATGGAGTAAACAAAGATGATTTTACCAACGCATACGAGGCTTGGGTTAATGGAGTATATGAAGCTGATAAACAAAGAGGCAATGAAGAGATCGAAATGGCTATTAAGGGCGAAAAGGACTTTAATACTGAGTTCAGGGTTCAATATGCGGACGGTCAGATTAGAAATATAAAAGCACTTGCAACTGTCTTAAGAGATAATGAAGGCAATGCTATTCGAATGATAGGAACTAATTGGGATATAACAGCTGAAAAAGAAGCTTTAGCGCAAATTGCAGCCAGAGAAGAAGCAGAAAAGGCAAATAAGGCAAAATCTGAATTCCTCGCTAACATGAGTCACGAAATCCGGACACCTCTTAATAGTGTTATTGGATTCACCGACTTACTTAAAAAAACGCAGCTTTCTCTTGTTCAACAGCAATACGTAAACAGTGCCAATGTTTCTGGGCACGCTCTCCTCGGCCTCATCAATGATATTCTTGATTTTTCCAAAATTGAAGCAGGGATGTTGGATCTGGAAATGATAAAATCTGACATGGTTCAATTATTTGAGGACAGTATCGATATCGTTAAATTCGCAGCAGCAGAGAAAGATATCGAGTTATTGCTTGACATAGACCCTGCCATGCCCAGATTCGGTCATGTAGATGCTGTTCGCTTGAAACAGATTCTAGCTAATCTTTTAGGGAATGCTGTGAAGTTTACTCAAAAGGGAGAAGTCGAGTTAAAAACAAGCTACCAGGCAGTTGATGGCGACCTTGGTAAGATTTCAATATCGGTGAGAGATACAGGAATTGGTATCAATAAAGAACAACAGGCGAAGCTCTTTAAATCATTTTCGCAGGCCGATAGTTCAACCACGAGGAAATTTGGTGGTACAGGTTTAGGACTTGTAATTTCTCAATTGATTGCAGAAAAAATGGGAACTGCCATCAATATCAATAGCACCGTAGGTGTTGGAACTGTTTTCTATTTTGAAGTTACAACTCGTTTTGAGGCCGGGGATAAGCTAGATTATACAAAGATTAAAGGAGTGCATCGATGTTTGATTATTGATGACAATGCCAATAATCAAATAATCATGAAACAAATGCTCAACCAATGGCAGATTCAATCTGAATGTTGCGATAGTGGTTTCGATGCGCTAAAATTAATTGAAGAACACGAACCCTTTGACTTAATCATTTGCGACTACGATATGCCATATTTTAATGGTATAGAGTCAATAAGAATGCTTCAGAATAAATTAAAACTAAGAATTGAAAAACAGCCTGTTATACTTCTTCACTCCTCATTAGATGACTTTAAACTTGAAAGTGAATGTTTGGAATTGGGTATTCGTTTTCGCTTAAGCAAACCAGTGAAAAGCAACGATTTGTTCAATTATCTAAATAATTTATATCAAGATAACTTGAGTAACATTAAAGAAGAAATTATAAAGGCTCCTAAAACAAATAGTTTTCACGAAAGTGCAAAAATCCTAATAGCAGAAGATGTGTTTTTAAATATGGTATTAATCAAAGCCATGCTTTCTGAACTTGGTTTCAATTACGGAATTATTGAAGCTAAAAACGGAATTGAGGCGATAGAAAAATACCAAGAAATGAACCCTGATTTGATTTTAATGGATGTGCATATGCCCGAATTGGATGGGATAAGTGCAACCAAAAAAATTAGAACAATTGAATTGTTATCTGGCAAGAATGTCCCAATAATAGCTCTTACAGCTGGTGCTCTTAAAGAAGAAAAGGAGAATTGTTTTGACAGTGGTATGAATGACTTTTTAACCAAGCCTCTTATACCAGAGAAAATTATGGAAATGCTCAATAAGTATTTGATAAAAAAAGAGCATTTGCATGAATTACCTCAAAATGAAGAATCAGAAAATGAATTACATATTTCTTATTACGAATTGGGAAATTTATTTAGCAATAAATCAATTATTAATGAGGCCATGGCCATAGCCCTGAATGATATGCCGACTCAAATACTTAACTTAGAAAAGGCTTGTAAGGAAAAGGACGCTATAAAAGTGAATGCAGCAGCTCATATATTAAAAGGCTCATCGGGTTCTATGCGATTCAAACTAATGGCCAAAATTGCAGAGAAAATAGAAAGCGAATCATTTGACAATTGGAATGATCAATTAGAAATACAAGTGTCAGAACTCAAAGCTGAATGGGAGATTGTAAAGAAAATAATCCATCGGAAAATTATTTAATTCATCGAAATGAGTAAAATCTCTAAGCTCAATAATTAAATTCCTCTTGCTGCAAAAGATTAACAGTACGCAAGCCCTGTAAATAAAAAACGCACAAAGAAGATCAATTTTCTTTGTGCGTTTTCGAATTTAAGAAAAAAAGGAAGTGTTTTCAGTAATTACAAACAGCTCATTAAGGTTCAGATACCCAAAAAGAAGCTGTTGTTTCGAAACCGGAATTGCTCTCACGAAACGGCTCTAAACAACTTTTTACAGTTAATTTGTTGTCCCGCACATAAACATACAATAAACCTTCTGTGAAAAACCATTGCGAGAAACCGCTTGATAGCGTTACATAAACATTGCTCTCACCACTGCTTGAGCTGAGATTGTAAATACCATCCTCAGGTTTTTCATTACTAAAGGTGTAAAACCTGATTCTCAATGTAGAATTTGCGTTTGAAGCCTCTAAACTGTTGTCAAATGAATCGTAAGAAACGTAATTAAACGAAAAGCTGTTAGAAGAAGTAATTTGCAATTTATTCGAATCAAGATTACACGTTACAGGTGGAGTTTGGATATCAAGGTAATATTCTGCTTCATATTTACTACAACCGTCCTTGCCAATTGTTAACACATAAGAACCTTCATCTGAAGGTGTTAAGTAATCAAAATTAAGCGCAATCCCTTTATTTGTTTGGCCATTTGGTCTTTTCCATTCATAATCATTGCCAAATAGGCCTGCTTGAATGGGTACTTCAAGCGTGAAAAAGGAATCCCGGTGAAATGCCGTTTTGTTTTGCTTAATTTCTACAAGCGCAATTTCTGCACAGTCTTCCTTCTTACAAGATTGTAAACAAAGAAACAATGAAAGGCATAGCGAAGTAATAATTGAATATTTCATAGCCGTCTATAAATTAGTTTACTAGTTTCTTGTAACGAATTCTTTTTGGCTCCACATCGCCCATTCTTTTCTTTTTATTCTCCTCATATTCTGAATAGCCACCCTCAAAATAGTATACCTGAGAATCTCCTTCAAAAGCTAGAATATGCGTACAAACTCTATCGAGGAACCAACGGTCGTGGGAAATAATTACCGCACAACCAGCGAAGTTCTCTAAACCTTCCTCAAGTGCACGTAAGGTATTCACATCAATATCGTTGGTTGGCTCATCGAGTAAAAGTACATTGCCTTCTGCTTTGAGTGCCATGGCTAAATGCAATCGATTTCGCTCACCTCCAGAAAGAACGCCAACTTTTTTTCCTTGATCTGCACCATTGAAATTGAAACGACTCACATATGCGCGAGAGTTCATCGAGCGACCGCCAATTTCCATGGTTTCGTTACCGCCAGTGATTACTTCCCAAACAGATTTTTCGGGATCCAATGCCTCATGCGTTTGATCAACATAGCTAATCTTAACGGTCGAACCGATCTTGAATTCTCCTTTATCGGCCTTTTCTTGTTCCATAACCATTTTAAAAATGGTGGTTTTACCTGCACCGTTTGGTCCTATAATTCCAACAATACCAGCAGGCGGAAGTTTGAAATTCAGATCTTCATACAGAAGTTTATCTCCAAAAGCTTTCGAAACACCTGTCGCTTCAATCACTTCATTTCCTAATCGTGGACCGTTCGGGATGAAGATTTCCAAGTTCTCTTCTTTCTCCTTCACATCCTCACTCAACATTTTATCGTAAGCCTGCAAACGTGCTTTTTGTTTCACTTGGCGGCCTTTGGCACCCTGACGAACCCATTCCAACTCACGTGCAAGTGTTTTCTGGCGCTTCGATTCTGTTTTTTCTTCCTGTTGTAAACGCTTTCCTTTTTGCTCTAACCAGCTTGAGTAATTACCCTTCCAGGGGATACCTTCGCCACGATCCAATTCGAGAATCCATCCAGCCACATTGTCGAGGAAATAACGGTCGTGCGTGATGGCGATAACAGTACCAGCATACTGCTGAAGATGTTGCTCTAACCAATCAATCGATTCAGCATCTAAGTGGTTGGTAGGTTCGTCCAAAAGGAGGATTTCTGGCTGCTGAAGCAAAAGCCTGCAAAGTGCCACACGACGGCGCTCTCCGCCCGATAATGTACCAATGATACGTTCAGGTTCCGGACAACGCAATGCATCCATCGCGCGGTCTAAGGTCGAATCGATTTCCCAAGCATTTTTCGAATCAATTTCGTCCTGAAGTACTCCTTGCCGGGCCAAAAGCTTGTCCATCTTGTCGCCATCCATGTAATTTTCCTCAAGACCCATTTTTTCGTTGATCTCGTTGTACTCTGCGAGGATATCCATGATTGGTTGAACGCCTTCACGTACAATGTCGATCACCGTTTTTGAATCGTCTAGTTGAGGATCCTGCTCCAGATATCCCACACGATAACCTGGCGAGAAAACCACATCACCTTGGAAGGACTTCTCAATGCCTGCAATAATTTTAAGCAAGGTTGATTTACCCGAACCGTTTAAACCAATGATACCGATTTTGGCACCATAAAAGAAACTTAGGTAAATGTCTTTGAGTACTTGTTTTTGTGGTGGATAGGTTTTACTAACCTTCACCATCGAAAAAATGACTTTCTTATCGTCTGACATAGTAGCAATTAAATGGGCCGCAAAGGTAAGCAAAGAGATCAAACACACCGAAAAAGTAAAGCACTTCGACCATTTTCATTTCTGCCCAATTAGATTTCATTTTTCAGGTATAGAAAGAAATATGCAACGATTCTCCATCTTTGCATGTGCTCAAACGAATTTTCGATATCCTGTTGTCAGTTGTAGGCCTTCTGCTTTTGTTGCCTCTTTTTATCGTGATCATCCTTTGGGTGAAATTCGATTCACGAGGCCCTGCGTTCTATACCCAAGTGAGAGTAGGGCAGAACAACCGAGATTTTAAATTACTCAAGTTCCGAAGCATGCGATTGGGCAGCGACAAGTCAGGCTTGCTTACCATAGGAGGCAGAGATCCACGTGTTACACGCTCTGGATATTTTATCAGGAAATACAAAATCGACGAGTTGCCTCAGTTGATTAATGTGCTAATTGGGGAAATGAGCCTGGTTGGTCCTCGACCTGAAGTAAGGAAATACGTTGATCTCTACAACGCAGAGCAACTGAAGGTTTTGTTGGTAAAGCCTGGTATAACAGATCTTGCTAGTTTGGAATACTTCAACGAAAACGAACTATTGGCAAAATCAACAGATCCCGAACGAACTTATATCGATTCAGTGATGCCTGACAAACTGAAGTTGAACTTGAAGTATATCGATCAGGCTGGCTTAGTGGCAGATGTAAAGATCATCCTAAGAACCATTCATCGCGTGGTGTTTCGGTAAACAAAAAAGCCCCCGATTTATCGGAGGCTTCTTGGTTAGGTTATGATTTTACGCTTATCGGCGTGGTTGTGATTGGATGAATGCATTCAATTCATCTACACTTGAAGAGAATGTGAAAGCATTGTTCACCATAAAATAATTGCTTAAATCGTAAGTACGACCATAAGCGAATTTGGCAAATTCAAGTTTTGAATCTTCGAAACTGAACAAGCCCATGATTTGTGATACTTGCGCTGTAGTCATACAATTGCTAGTGAAAACTTGCTGAGCAATTTGAAGCTTATTGTCCTCGAATGATTGACCATTGATAGTTGCCAAAGCGCCGTTAAATGCGTTTTGATCCATTGGCCAAGGACAACCAATTGCGCCGGTGTACCCTGGCATCATGTAATGGGTAGGTTGTGCTTGTTGAACTACAACTGGGGCAGGAGCTCCACCAGAAGAATAAGTTGTAGTGGTAGTGGTTTGTTGTACTGCTCCTCCTGTAGTAACAACAGTACCAACAGGAACACCAACATTCATATTGAAATTAACACCTAAGTCTGGGTCATTTACAGAAACATTCATTCCAGTTCCAACTACTGCGCCAGTTGGTTGTGTTGTGGTTGTGGTGGTTCTAGTAGTTTGAGTTACGGTTCCAGGAGCAGGAGCTACAACAGTGGTTGTTGGAGCCGGAGCATAAACTACAGCTGGCGGTGGACTCTGCATCACAGGCTGAGCTGCCATTGGCATTCCAAGTGGAGTTTCAGAAACGAAACGCATTACATATTCAATTTTCTCTTCAGGCTGTTTCTTGATTTGAGAAGAATCTTTCCCACCAAAATCACGAGCAATTTGATTGCCTGCTTTGTTTAATCCTTTGCCAATTGCAGTTTCTTTTTTCGGACGAATGTTGAATGTGTACTCAACGAATGGCTCAAGATTAATTGTTTTGGTAACTTCTCCAAGCATCACATCTTCGAAAAGCACCTTTACTTTGTACACTGCAGGTGCAGTAAGATCGGTAAGTTTTACATTGGTAGCTGGTACTTCATTGTAACGAAGACCATTCATTACTACTGTAAATTTTTCACCATTTTCAGCAAAGAAGATAAGGTTTGATTTCTGTGCCATCAGTACACCGCTGAACATGGCAATCATGATTGTTAAAAATGTTGTTTTCATATGGGTCCGGTTATTTTTGGGCGCCGTTTTTCAAAGTTGGTGCCAAATATAGCTCAAAATAGGTATTGGTAAAGTTGATGTATCGACAATCTCCCTGACTATTGATGGCTCCAATTCCATTGATCGAGCTGTTCGATGCTCATTTTCAGTAAGTTAATGCTTGCCTCGACATCGTCTTTGTGTACCATCTCAATTACCTGATGTATATGTCTTGTAGGGATGCTAATTGCTCCAGCGATGGCTCCACCTGCTGTCATTCTCTGAATCCCGGATGTATCTGTACCTCCACCTGTGAGGATTTCAGGTTGCCATTTGATCTTTTCTTGGTTTGCAATGTGCTTCAGGAACTCAACCATGCGAGGATCACAAATCACAGATGTGTCCATAATTTTAATTCCAGCACCTTTGCCCAAACTGGTAACTTTCTCGTATTCTTTAGCGCCAGGTACGTCGAAAGCGATGGTGGTATCTAGTCCAAAACCGAAGTCTGGTTGTATTGCGAGTGTCGAAACTTGCGCTCCGCGGATGCCGACCTCTTCTTGTACAGTGAACACTGCGTAAAGATCGTAAGGTATCTCGCCCAAACGACGAAGGGTCTCGATGAGGATGTACACTGAAATTCTATTGTCGAGCGATTTGCAGTTGATGCAATCTCCCATTTCGATCAATGAACGTTCTCTGGTGATGGTATTGCCAATCGAAATGCTTGCTCGCACTTCTTCGGCCGACAAACCGGTATCGATAAAGAAATCGCCGATTTTTGGTGGTTTCTCGCGCTCTTCAGGGCTCATCAAGTGGATAGGTTTGGAACCCATCACACCGATAATGTCTTTTTTACCGTGGATAATTACACGCTGAGCTGTAAGTGTTTTCGGATCGAAGCCGCCAAGTGTGGTGAATCGAATGAAGCCTTGGTCGTCGATATGCGTAACCATGAAGCCAATTTCGTCCATGTGCGCGCCAACCATGATTTTTTTACGTTCACGACCTTTTCTGAGGACGGTCACATTGCCCATGTTGTCGGTAGAAATTTCTCCCAATCCTTGCACTTCACGAAGGATCAAATTTCTGATTGCCTGCTCGTATCCTGGAGCTCCGGGAGTTTCGCAGATTTCTTTTAGCAAGCTGAGATTCATCCGGCGAATTTAAGCAATTAGACTCAATTTATCGAGGATGCTCTGCGTAAGTGATTGAGGCAAATAGCTTTTGTAGCGCAGCGGAAAAACTATAGCCGAAAGCACGACCGCGGCACAAGCCAAGATGGAAGCTTGTGCCGCGGGAACGCCCAAAAAAATTATTCTACGAAGCTGATTTTTAGCATATTCGACTTGCCGAATTCGTGCATAGGAATGGATGCAACATTGATCATCAGGTCGTGCGATTTGATGTATCCGCCCTTTTTGAGGATGTCTTTGATGTCGGAAATCGTGTGGTCGGTACTCACCATTTTGTCGTAGTAGAAGCCGCGAACGCCCCAAACAAGGCTCAAAGTGTTGAGCAATATTTCGTTTCCGGTGAAGATGTAAATGTTGGCTTTCGGACGGAAACTTGAGATTCTAAATGCCGTGTAGCCCGAATGTGTCATCGCTACGATGGCTGCAGTTTCGGTTTGCTCTGCCATGTGCACTGCGTTCATGCAGATGGCGTCGGTGAGCATGCGTGACTTCTGTGAAACCAATTTGTGGTCTTTGTGGTAAATGCCTTCGAATGCTTCAACACGGGCAAGGATTTTTTGCACTGTTTCGATCACACGAACTGGAAATTTACCAACCGATGTTTCACCACTAAGCATCACAGCATCAGCTCCATCCATCATAGCGTTAGCAACGTCGTTCACTTCAGCGCGGGTCGCATTGTAATTTGTGATCATCGACTCCATCATTTGTGTAGCAATGATGATTGGAATGCTGGCTTCCAAACATTTCTTCACCAACATTTTTTGAATCAATGGCACATTTTCCATCGGAACTTCAACACCCAAATCTCCGCGGGCAACCATCAAAGCATCGGTATTTGCAATGATGCTATCGATATCTTCAACCGCTTCAGGCTTTTCTATTTTCGCAACCACACGTGCATTTTTGTTGTGTCGTGCAATGATGTGTTTCAATTCGAGAATATCGCTCGCCTTACGCACGAAAGAAAGTCCGATCCACTCCACGCCATGATCGAGCGCGAATTTTAAATCTTGAAGATCTTTCTTGGTTAAGCAAGGCAGCGAAATTTTGGTGTTCGGAAGATTCACCCCTTTTTTCGACGATAAAATTCCACCATGAATCACAGTAGCAATCACTTCATTGTCTTTGTTGGTGTCTTTCACTTCCAAAACCAATTTTCCATCATCGATCAAAACTGTTTCACCAATCTTCACATCCTGAGGAAATTGTGGATAGGTGATGTAAATTCGAGATGATGTGCCGATGCATTTTTCGGTGGTGATTACCAAGTCATCGCCTTTGTTGATTTGAACACCATTGTTTTCGACTTCACCGATGCGAAGTTTTGGGCCTTGCAAATCGGCTAGAATTGCAGTGTGGAAGCCACGTTCATGGTTGATTTCACGGATAATGTTGATCACATTTGCATGATCTTCATAAGCACCATGGCTGAAATTAATCCGGCACACATCTACTCCGGCTGAAATCATTTGTTCTAAAACTTCCTTCGTAGAAGTTGCTGGACCGAGGGTAGCAATTACTTTGGTTTTGCTTTGTACTTTGTTCATTATCAAAAAATAAGATTGTCTTTAGATTTTAGACTTTCGGGTTCAATTTTAAATGCAGCCATCACGCATGGCAGACTTCGGATCTGTTTTAACAAATCGTCTACAATATAATGATAGGCTGCTTCGCCTTTAATCATCAGGAAATAATCCATCTTCGATTGCTCAGGGATGAGGTTTCCAGCAGCATGCCGATTGGCGATGAGTTGATAGGTAATGTCCATTTCGTCGGCAATCAACTCTTCTTTCTCCGAAAGTGGAAGCTCTTGGTTGTCCATTGGGTCTTCCTGTCGCGAAATGAATTGAAACAGTGGAAATGTAGATTCTTGTCCTGACTTTGGGTGCAGAATATCGATGTCGGCCATCCTGTTAAAGTCGACAGACAATAGTTTGTTGAGATGCCAGCATACACGATAATCCTCGTCGTGACTGCTAATCCCAATCAGAATGAAGTTATAGTCGGCAAAGTCTGTAAGGACGATTTTTTTCATCAGAATCGCCACTAAGATAATTCTTATTGTTGAATATACACTAAGGTTCTGAATCTCCGAACAAGGAAGTCCATGCATTTTCAGCAGCGGCCTGCTCTGCGGCTTTTTTCGAAAACCCTACGCCTTCACCACAAACCTTGTCGTTGATGAACAATGTTACGTAGTAAAGTTTTTGTTTGTCGCCATTCAATTCCTCCCTGGCATCGAAGAGAATGCTCTTCCGTGTTTTTTGGGTGTAGTTGATGAGTTTCGACTTGAAGTTGAGGTCTTGGTTTTCGAGTTCCTCCACATCCACATGAAAGCGAATGATGCGGTTGAGCAGCATTTTTTCGGTGAAGTCAAATCCTTTGTCGAGATATACTGCGCCAACGAGTGCTTCAAAGGTGTCGCCACAAATTGATTTGTACATCCTGTTCGACGGATCGTATTGGATGAGCTTTTCGATTCCAATTTTGATGGCGAGTTTGTTGAGGTAAGCTCGACTCACCATTCTGGAGCGCATTTCGGTGAGAAATCCTTCGTCTTTGTAAGGAAACTTCACGAACAAAAATTTGGCAACAACAGTTCCAAGCACGGCATCGCCTAAGAATTCGAGTCTTTCATTCGAATCTTTAACGCCATCGCGAATTTCGCGGGCAACAGAACGGTGTGTGAATGCCTGTTCGTACAGACGAATATTTCCAGGCCAAAAGCCTAACAGGTTTTTAATCTGCTGGTAAAGTTGACGTTTGGAGGAAAAACGGGCAACAAGGAAATTCACGAAACTCAATCTTCGAACTTGCGGAAAATTACTGAAGCATTGTGCCCTCCAAAGCCGAAGGTGTTGCTCAATGCGGCGCGCACTGTTCGGTGTTGTGCCTTGTTGAAAGTGAAATTCAATTTAGAATCCAATTCAGGATCAAAATTTTCTTGGTTGATGGTTGGAGGAATCACATCGTGTTTCACTGCAAGGAGTGATGCGATGGCTTCTACTGCACCAGCTGCGCCAAGAAGGTGACCAGTCATTGATTTGGTCGCACTAATGTTCAAGTTGTAGGCATGCTCACCGAAAACTCCAAGTATTGCTTTGGTTTCAGCAATATCTCCAAGTGGGGTAGAGGTACCATGAACGTTGATGTAATCGATGTCGCTGGGTTTCATTCCTGCATCATTCAATGCACTTCGCATCACATTGATTGCTCCTAATCCTTCAGGATGCGGCGCTGTGATATGGTGTGCATCGGCTGAAGCACCTCCTCCAACGATTTCGGCGTAGATTTTCGCTCCTCGTGCTTTAGCATGCTCGAGTTCTTCGAGAATGAGTGCACCACCGCCTTCTCCCATCACGAATCCATCACGGCTTACGTCGAACGGACGAGAAGCTGTTTTAGGTGAATCGTTTCTTTCAGAGAGTGCATGCATGGCATTAAATCCACCCATAGCAGGTTCATTTACAGCAGCTTCTGAACCTCCCGTGATCATCACATCGGCTTTTCCCATTCTGATGTAGAACATCGAATCGAGAATTGCATTTGTGGACGATGCACAAGCTGAAACTGTTGTAAAGTTTGGCCCTCTGAAACCGTAACGCATCGAAATATGTCCAGATGCGATATCGGCAATCATTTTAGGGATGAAGAAAGGGTTGAATCGCGGAGTTCCATCGCCTTTCGCAAATGCTTCTACTTCTTTAAAGAATGTTTCGAGCCCTCCAATTCCAGAACCCCAGATTACTCCAGAGCGATCAGGATCGAAGTTTCCTTCTGCAAAGCCTGCATCATGATAAGCCTCGTGGGCTGCATACAATGCATACTGAGCAAAAAGATCGAGTCGTCGTACTTCCTTACGATCAATTACAGCTGAAGGATCGAAATCTTTAACCTCGCAAGCAAAGCGGGTTTTAAACTTCGAACAATCAAAGCGCTTGATCATGTCGGCGCCACTAACTCCCGCGACGAGGTTTGTCCAGAAATCCTGAACGTTGTTCCCTAGCGGAGTTACAGCACCTAGGCCGGTTACGACGACTCGTCTCAAATTCTTAAAGCGTAAAGATTACTTTGCGTTTTTTTCGATGTAAGTAACAGCGTCACCTACAGTGCCGATGTTCTCAGCCTGATCGTCTGGGATTGCGATGCCGAATTCTTTTTCGAATTCCATGATCAGCTCGACAGTATCGAGTGAGTCTGCACCCAGATCGTTGGTAAATGAAGCCTCTGGAGTTACTTCGCTTTCATCAACTCCAAGCTTGTCTACGATAATTGCTTTAACGCGGGCAGAGATGTCTGACATTTTGTTTAGTGTAAAAATTTGGGTGCAAAGAAACAGTTTAACATCAAACCTACAAAATCTTTTTTTCAGCAAAACGTTTTACAACCTTTTGCGTTGATTAGCAGGTCAATAAATGTTAGCCGTAGAACCAATGCCTTGAAATCTTACTTTCGCAGCCTCCTACAAGCATATGGCGAAAATAGTAATTTTTGGTTCTGGAAAGGGAAGTAACGCCCGCCGAATCATCGAATATTTCAAAGATTCAAAAAGGGTACAAGTGGCAGCCTTGGTAAGCAACAAACCAAGACGGGGCTTCTTGGATATTTCATACGACCATCGAATCAACCTTGAAATAGTGAAGGGTTCTGAATTGTCTGATCCAAAATGGATCGCTCATCTCAAAGTGATGTATCGTCCCGATCTTATCGTGCTTGCTGGTTATTTGAAGTTGATCCCACAGGAATTCATCCAAGCATTCGAGGGTAAAATCATCAACCTTCATCCTGCATTGTTGCCATCCTACGGTGGAAAAGGCATGTATGGAAACCATGTGCATCAAGCTGTTCTCGAAGCAGGTGATTCCCAATCAGGCATTACCATCCACGAAGTGAATGAGCGCTACGATGAAGGGAAGATCATCTTTCAAGCAACTTGTCCTGTTTTTCCTGACGATACCACGGAAACCTTGGCTGAACGCATCCATCAGCTCGAACATCAACACCTCCCAGAGCAAATCGATCAACTACTAAATTCATAGTTTGAAGTTATGTGGATTGAATTGTACACTGATGGATCTTCCCGCGGAAATCCTGGCCCGGGCGGATACGGACTGATCCTTAAGGCAGGGCCTCATTACAAAGAGGTAAGTCAAGGTTATCGACTCACCACAAACAACCGCATGGAGTTGTTGAGTGTGATTGTAGGATTGGAAATGCTGAAGAATCCGGGAAGCCAAGTCATGGTATTTTCAGATTCCAAATATGTGATCGACAGTATTACCAAAGGCTGGGTCTTTGGTTGGGTGAAGAAAGATTTTAAAGACAAAAAGAACCGTGACCTTTGGGAGAGATTCCTACGCATTTATCCGAAGCATAAGGTTCAATTCACTTGGGTGAAAGGCCACAACGATCATCCTCAGAATGAGCGATGCGATCAGTTGGCAGTAGCTGCAGCCACAGGAAAAAATCTATTGATTGATTCTGGATATGAAAACAATGCAAGCCAGTGATTTGAAGGCTGAATTTGAAATCGTTTCTGCTTCTAACAACGAAGATTATGTTGCGATTTACCAGCTAGCCGAGCAGATTATTCCCGGATTTTATGCTGATCACATTGATGCTGCTCACCTGCAGTTTTTTGTGCAGCGCTTTCATGCACCAGCAGAAATTGAAAAACAAGTTGCTGAAGGGAATCTGTATTTCCTCTTTAAAATTGCGGGATTGAATGTTGGCTATATGGCACTTTATCCACGAAGTGAATATTTACACATTAGTAAGTTGTATTTATTGGATCAATACAGGAGCGCTGGTTTAGGGAAAATGATTTTGGAATATATTGAACAAATTGCCCAATTAAATCCATTATGTAATCGCCTCGAATTGCTTGTAAGTATCGGAAACCCTAGAGGAATCGATTTTTATCTGCGCAATGGTTTTGAGAAAAAGGAATACGTGCTCAGCCGATACGAAAGCGGATATGCTTATGAAGATTTTAAAATGGTGAAGCCATTGAAATAAAAAAGGCCGCTCCATTGGAACAGCCTTTTTCAAAGTATTTAAGTGTATTTACGGCTCTCTTTGGTTGAGCATTCTACTCAAATTCGGATCAGTCTCTTCTTCACGAATAGTATCGAGTGTTGCTTCAATATCAGAGATTTTTTTCTTCACAATTGTTTTTAAAATCTCTTTTTCCTGAACAGCCGAAACGGATGCACCCTTTTCAATCATAGCGCTAATTTCAGCCGTTAGTTCATCCACTTGAGCTTGGTAATAATTCGCATATTCTACCAATACCTGAATACCAGAAAAGCGCAAATACCAAGCTTTCGACTTTCTGGCAATTTCGGTAATGATAGGGGTAGATTTAGCTACCAATGCTTCATCTTGAGAAATCGCATAGCGACCGATCAATTGAATCAATACATATTTATCGTTTGGATTGGTGGCTTTTTGGTAAGCCTTTTCCATGTAATCGAATTTATTTGGTGTGCCTGATGCTGCATAAATAGCGGCGATGGAAGTCATTAAGTCGCCTGTAGCAGTTGCTTCCATTTTCTCGATCACCTTCACGGTATTTTCAGGATCGCTTTGGTAAAGACCAGATAAAGCTGCACTTTGAACCGACAATGAACTGTCGTTTAGCGCTTTAGTTAAAGATTCACGCACTGAAGCTTCGCTGGCAAATTTACTGAGTATCTCTGTTGCTGTAGACCGCACTCTGGCGTCTTTGTCGTTTAAGGCTAAATCGGTAATAATGGGTTTAAATTCATTCGAATCTTCCTGCGTTAAAAACATTTCTAAGTTGTTCAATGCATATTGACGGATACTCCAGAATTTATCTCTTAAAGCAGTTTTCAATAAAGCAGAAATGCCAGGTTCACTAGCGTATTCCATTAATTTTTCAAGCGCACTGAATCGATCTTCATAAAGCTTACCGTTTAAGAACAACCATTCTGCTTCTTCACGGGTATTAAGTTGGCGCACAAACCCAAGTACCATGCGCTCTGCATCCATGTTGATAAAGTCAGGTTTTTCGGCTGCTGGAAGGATGATCGTTTGTGAAATGGAATCCATTGTGATTCTTACTCTACGCGCAGCTCCGCGGTTGTAAATATCAACATCCATAGGAAGTTTAAATGCAGAATTAGAACTTAAACTCTGCACTTGATGTAAAGTGATGATGATGTTTTTGTTGCTTTCATCATAAGTCCAAGAAGTTTCAACTGTTGGGTGTCCGCGGTCTAAGAACCATTGATTGAAGAACCAATTTAAATCTTCTCCAGTAATTTTCTCAAATGCCAAACGGAGATCATGAATTTCAGCTGGTTGGTACTTATTATCGTTCAAATACAATTTGAGTGCATCAAAAAATGCTTCATCTCCAACATACTTTCTCAACATGTGTAAAATGCTTCCGCCCTTTTGATAAGAATGACGGTCGAACATGTCTTCTCTGTTCTCATAATCGAAGCGGATCAGATTAACTTTTTTTCCAAAGGCTTCTTCGATGTATTGGTTTTTGCCTTCTTGAAGATGATAGTCCGCCGCTTCACGTCCATATTTATATTCTTGCCACAAATACTCGCTGTACGTTGCAAATGATTCGTTTAGGGGCAAATTCGCCCAAGATTCACAAGTCACTAAATCCCCAAACCAATGATGGAAAAGTTCGTGTGCTACAACATCTTCATAATTTCCATCCAACATTTGTGCTGGAGTTTGCTGCACAAATTCACCAAATATAGTTGCAGATGTATTTTCCATAGCACCTGAAACGTAATCTCTCACAACGATTTGAGAATATTTTGGCCAAGGAAATTCAACGCCTAATTTATTTGAGAAAAAAGTCATCATTTCTGGCGTATTGCCAAATATTTTTCGGGCATACGGCTCAAATTCTTTTTCTACGTAATATTCTACATCAATATTTTTCCATTTGTCTTTAACGACAGCATATTCACCGATGGCCATCATTGCCAAATACGGCGCATGAGGAAGTTCCATTTTCCAATTGTCGGTGCGCGTACCGTCAGCATTTTTCTTCGATGCAGTTTTCAATCCATTGCTCAAAGTGATGAATTTCTCAGGCACTGTGATGCTAATTTCCTGGGTCATTTTTTCGTTGGGCTTGTCGATGGTTGGAAACCAACATGACGAAGACTCAGTTTCGCCTTGCGTCCAAATTTGAGTTGGTTTTGATGGATCTTCATCTTTGGGATCGATGAAATACAAACCTTTAGCATCTGTGATGGCAGCGCTTCCACCTGCTTTCACGCGTGATGGATTTGCAGTATACTGAACGAATATTTTATACTGTTCCGATCGGCTGTAGGTTTTGTCTAACGCAATCCGAATTTGATCATTCACATATTTGAAAGGCAAGTCCTTCATTGCACCACTTTTCTCTACGAGTGCAACTCTGAGCACATCAAATGATTTTGCATCGAGAATCAGTGAATCAACTGTATAGTAATATGGCTTGAAATCAAGTGTTGCTTTGCCAAATAGCTGTTGATTTGGGATATCGAAGCTCACTTCCAGTTTGGTATGAATCAAATCGTTTACACGGGTAGCCGAAGGATTATAGCGATTGAGCAGTCGATTGGGTTGGGTAGTCGTATCAGCTTTTGAATTACTCAATGCTTCCAGCAATGCCTTCATAAAGGTAGAATCTGCTTCAGCGGGTTCTTCAACTACTTCTTCTACAGGCTTTGGTTGCTTGGTTTTGCAGGCATTGCTGAAGGAAAATAAGATTCCAACAGCCAATATGATCGGAAGGGTTTTAAATTTCATCTTTTCGTTTCGATGTGCAAATATGAGAATAACTTCAGTTTGAAGGTGAAAACGAGATGGATCTCTGAAAATTTCAATGTTTGAAAGGCAAACGATCTTTTGATGTGTTACTTCTGAACATACTATCTTTGCCCAATGCAAACAGCAAAATTCGAAAGCGACCGCATCCAAGTCAATAGCACCAAAGAAAGCCTCGAGATCATCATATCAGGCAAAATCCCCTCTGGCCAATTTACCATGCTCACAGCTTGGTTAATTGCATGGACAATCGCTGGAATCTATGTTATCTCGCAAGCATTTTCATTTGCTGGAGATCAACTTATCTACATGATCGTTTGGCTCGGTTTCTGGGCATATTTCGAATACAGAATTGGCTCGGCGTGGCTTTGGAGAAAATTTGGTCGAGAGGTTTTTCTGATCAAAGAAAACGAAACTCAACTTCGCTTTGAGGTTTCATATGGCGGAAAGGCAAATGCATTTAAAACCGAAGACCTTCGAAATTTCAAGAATTTGGAAAAAGATAAAAGTCAATTCGTGAAAAGCTTTTTCAGTTCATTTTGGGTTGTAGGAGGCGAAACTATTGGCTTCTATCACAAAGGGAAATTGCACAGTTTTGGCCGACAAATTTCTGCTTCCGATGCAGATAAAATTCTTGCACTCATCCAAAAAAGAATCTCCTGAAACCCATGGCAGTCCTCAGTATTGGCTCATTAGTTCGTCCGCTTAATGAAACCGGAGAAGGTGTTGTTAGCGCTTTCCGAAAAGACGGAATGGTACTGGTGACCATGCACGACGGCTTCGAAATCCCATTTCCTCCTAATCAATTGGTCGTTATTCGCTCCGCGGAAATGGCTCCAGGAGAACAACCAGCGAAACCAGTTGCCGCATCAGCCGAAATGCAACAACCGGGTTTGTTTTTTGCCTTCTCCTTCGAAGGGATGGAAAAGGATCAAGCCAAAATCGGACTTTCATTGGTCAACCAAACGGATGCAGAATTGGTAGTAATTGTTTACAATCAAAAAGGAAAACAGTTCTTTCATGAAGCCTCAGCCATACTTCCCGCTGGGAGTGTAAAGCGCCTTTTTGGTGGAAATCTGAACACACTGTTGGAGCGTGATCGTTTTTATGTTCAGGTAAATCCAACTTTGCGAGAAACCACGGCCATTCCTGGAGGTTGGTCGGGATATATCAAACATCAAATTCCATCCTTGATCGATCCAGCAGGATGGCCACAACAGAATAGTTTGTCGATGCGTGCACTCATGATTCGCATTTTCCCCGACACCAAACCTGATACATTTAAAGTTGTTCCAAAAGAACAGAGCGAAACAATTCTATACAAAACCACCAAAGATTGGCTATTGAACGACCGTGATGGACATTTTGAAGTGGATCTTCACATCGAAGAATTAATTGATGATGCTTCAGGAATGGACAATGCCTCCATGATTCAATATCAACTAAGACATTTTAACAAATGCTTAGACGAAGCAAGAAATCGCAAATTGTGGAAATTCGTTGCTATCCATGGTGTTGGCAAGGGCGTTTTAAGAAATGAAATTCGACAATTAATTAAATCAGAAGGATTGAAATTCCAAGATGCATCTTATCAACGTTATGGATATGGCGCAACAGAAGTCTTGATGCGTTAAAATGCTTATTGAATTGTATCAAGAAATTCTAAAATTGCTTGATAAATTAAATTCAATTCATCTGTTGAAATTACGTATGGTGGTGTGATATAAATTACATTTCCTAATGGACGCAAATAAATATTGCGATCTAAGAAAAACTGGGTAATTTCCTTGGAAATAGGATTTAAATATCCGCGTTCATTTTGGGTTTTTAATTCAATTGCGAGAATTGTTCCTAAATGCCGAATTTCAAAAATGTTTTTATTTTCTTGAATTCGCTTTTTAAATGTTTTATGGGCATTAGAAATTCTGAGAATATTTTCTTGACAAGTTTCTTCAAGCAATAATTCCAATGAGGCAATTGCTGCACTACAACTCAATGGATTTGCAGTAAATGAATGGCCATGAAAAAAAGTATGCAGAGGATTTTCACTTACAAATGCATCATAAATAAATTCAGGAACTGCTGTAACACCCAATGGCAATGTTCCACCAGTGAGTGTTTTACTTAAGCAGATAATATCCGGTTTGTTATTTAAATGGTGCGTTGCTAAAGCTTTACCAGTTCTGTAAAATCCAGTGAATACTTCATCTGCAATGGTGATCACCTTGTTTTTTCTAGCCAAATCGATAATTTGTGACAAGGTTTCAGCATCGTGCATACGCATACCATTAGCTCCTTGCACAAGTGGTTCGAAAATAAATGCTGCTACATCATTTTTGTGAATGATTTTGCTAAATAAATCAAGTGATTCACTGGTTTTATCTTTTTCTGGTGCGGGAATAAATTCCACATTAAATAATAACTCTCCAAATGCTGCGCTGAATGCATTTCTATGTCCAACCGACATGGCGCCAAACGTATCTCCATGATATGCTTGTTCGAATGCGATAATCTTTTTTCTTGGAGATCCTTGGTTATGGAAATATTGTAAAGCCATTTTTAAGGCTACTTCTACTGAAGTACTTCCATTGTCGGAATAAAAAATTCTAGTTTGATTTCCTTGAATAAATTTAATAAGTTTTTCTGCAAGTTCTACAGCTGGTTGGTGAGTAAATCCTGCAAAAATAATATGCTCCAGTGTGAGTGCTTGTTTGTTTATTGAAGCAGCAATTATAGGATTTGCGTGACCATGTGCATTTACCCACCATGATGCTGTTCCGTCTAAATATTTTTGTCCATCTTCTGCATAAAGCCAAACGCCTTCTGCACGAACAATAGGAATGTTTTTCGCAGAAGTGGCAACTTGCGTAAATGGGTGCCAAATTACCCGACTATCGCGTGCTTGAAGACTCACTGAAACTGAATTTTGCGAGATTCTGAAACAATAAATTCTGGATTAACTTCGGAGGTTTCGGAAATTCTGCCTAGAAAAGGAATTCCACTTCTTTCAAGAATAATCAATTCTGTACCCTTATTTTCATTTCCATTAAAAAGGATTCCTTTGATTGAAATGCCACGTTTTACTAAGGCTTCAATGCTCAATAAAGTATGATTAATACTCCCAAGATAATGTCGACTCACAAGAATGACTTCTGCATTTAATTGTGGAATTAAATCGATATATAAATATTTTCGATTAATTGGAACCATCAATCCTCCAGCACCTTCAATAATTAATTTTCTTTCGTGGTGTGGAACTATTATGTTCGAAATATCTATTTCAATTCCTGCTTTTTCTGCAGATGCGTGCGGCGACATCGGGTATGGAAGCCGATAGCTTTCGGCATGAAAATGATCCTCTGGAAGACCTGTTAAATTCCGCACTTTGATACAATCGGAATTTTCTAAATCTCCCGCTTGAACAGGTTTCCAATAATCTGCTTGAAAAGCCTTAACCAAAATGGCAGATGCAACAGTTTTTCCTACATCGGTGCCAATGCCGCTGATGAACAATCTGTTCGAAGACATAATTGACTAAATGAAATATAAAACGCCCAATCTATAGCTTTCTAGCCCAAAACCAGAGATAATTCCCATAGCATTAGGAGCTACAAAGCTTTTATGTCGGTATTCTTCACGAGCAAAAATATTGCTGATGTGAATTTCTACCACTGGTGTTGTGATAGCCGCTACTGCATCACCAATGGCAATAGATGTATGCGTAAATCCACCTGCATTCATAAGGATTCCAGTGGCTTTAAAGCCCATTTCGTGCAAATTGTTGATGATCTCACCTTCAATATTACTTTGAAAGAAAGTGATATTCAATTTCGGGAATTGCATGCGAAGCTGTTCCAAGTATTCATCAAATGGAACAGATCCGTAAATCTCCGTTTCCCGCGTGCCGAGAAGATTTAAATTAGGGCCGTTGATTATGTGCAGGTGTTTACGCATCAGGCTGTGAAAATACAACAAGAAATGGACTGGAAAACCGCAGGAAGAGGATTCCGAACATATTTAAAGTTAGAAAGGTCGCTTTCGCCCAATTCTATTGAGGCTTACGAAAATGATCTTTCCAAATTGCAGGCATTTTTAGAAGTTCATGAAATTGTGATTTCACCACTGCAAGTGAAGCAGGAACATCTTCGCTCGATGCTTCAATGGTGCGCTAAATTGGGTATGCAAGCCAGATCGCAAGCGCGCTTGATTTCAGGACTTCGGGCATTTTTTAGGTATTTGTTATTGGAGAATTTGATTCAAGAAGATCCAGCGGAAAATCTAGATACTCCTCGATTGGGACGAAAACTTCCCGTAACACTTGATGTGGAAGAAATTGATCGAATGATTGCAGCCATCGATCTCAGCAAGCCAGAAGGCGAACGCAACAAAGTTATCCTTGAAACCCTTTTCAGTTGTGGGTTGCGTGTGTCGGAGTTGGTCGGATTAAAGATTTCAGATCTACATCCGCAAGCGGGCATTTTAAAGGTAACTGGTAAAGGAAACAAGGAAAGATTGGTTCCACTACCCGGAAGTTTGAGCCGGATGATCGAACATTATTTGCGCCTAATCAGAAGTCAGGTGCCGCTGAAGAACGGTGAAGAAGACATTGTGTTCTTGAACCGAAATGGCCGTCGCTTGACCCGTGTAATGGTCTTTATCATTGTGAAGGATCTCGCTGCTAGAGCAGGAATCCGGAAAAAAATCTCTCCACATACCTTTCGCCATTCCTTTGCAACATCATTGGTTGAGGGTGGCGCTGATTTGCGTGCGGTTCAAGAAATGCTTGGACATGAAAGTATCACAACCACAGAGATTTATACTCATTTGGATCGTGATTATTTGCGTCAAGTGATTCGCGATTTTCATCCACGTTCTTGAGCGATAAATCATTGAAAATGTTCCCAAGTTGATGTACACTTGAAGTGAACCGTTGCGTTTCATGGTCATAACCGAATCCAAAACCTACGACCATGGAAACGCCAAAGAACAATTCAGGAAATCCCGGCTGGAACGACATTATTTTCGAGGGCCGAAATAAGAGTTATGGTGCATACGCGCTTCGTCGCGACTACGACAAAAGAGCCATTTTGGGCTTTATGTTTTCTGCTGGATTGCTCATTTTGATAACAGGTGCAGGAACAATTAGAGGTTGGTTAGGACTTCAAGATTTATCACAAGTAATTACCGACACGTGGAGAGCTCCTAGAGAATTAACTAATGTAGTTATTGAGATTGAAAAGCCTGAACTTCCTGGCAGCAAAGAGAAATCTGAAACTCCGCCTGCAGGGGATGATAAGCCTAGGACAGATGAGACTCCATTATTTGTAACAACAGATTCAATTGAAACTATTCAGGATATTGTAGAAGATACCGCAGGATTCTCCAGTCCTGGAACCACTGGAGGCAAAGGTCCTGAAGGCCCAGGTACGCCAGGAACACCGGCTGGTGGAGTAGGAGAAGACGGAATTGGAGACGGTTCTGGCTCAGGCTTGATGATACATGATATTCCTGAGGTAATGCCTACATTTCCTGGTGGAGAGGAAGCCCTTTTTAAATACTTGAAGAGAAATTTGAGGTATCCTAAAGGCGCATTAAACGAAGGTAGAGAAGCCACTGTTTACGTAGCTTTTGTTGTGATGCCAGATGGTTCAATTGGGGATATTGCAATGAAGAACCACAACGGATTTGGTTTTGAAGAAGAAGTGATTCGGGTGGTGAAAAATATGCCAGAATGGAACGCTGGTAAAGTTGATTCAAAGCCTGTGGCGGTAAGATTTAATATGCCAGTAAAATTCACTTTAGGAAGATAATTAGGCTTTGTTTTGAAGCCAACTTGTGTGAAAAAAGAAGCCCCTCCGATTTCTGAAGGGGCTTCTTGATTTTATACAGCGATGGTCGACTTAAAAACCTGGTCTATTTTTTCGGCCAGATGCTTGTCTTTCTCCGTAATCGTATTCTCTTCATCGTGTGTGTACAAGTAAATTTCTACCTTATTGTACACATTCCTGATTTCAGGATGATGGTTCACTCGCTCTGCAATTAATGCGACCTTTGTTATGAAAGCAAAAGCCTCTACAAAGTTTTTGAAAAGGAACTCTTTGTAAAGTTTTCCTTCGGTAGTATTCCACATGTTCGAAAATTTTTAGGAGGATGGCAAATTTAGCGCTTCCACAATAGCTTGTATGTTAAAAATTGCTAATTTTATTCATGCATAATTCACAGCATTCTTTGATTGTCGCGGTTTGTCTGTGGGTGTTTGTTTTTTTTACACTCAGCTCCCAGGCGCAGCACGCTTGTAGTTTGGCCAAAAGGAGCTCGAATGAAATTCTAACACTTCATAATCAACGAGAAGCATCTAGCAAAGAAGATGTTACCTATCTATCGGCTCGTTGGAATATTGATCCCGCGGTTCGCCAAATCTCTGGATCTGTTAAGTATTTTTTCACCGTTACTTCCGATGTTTACGACACCCTTCAATTAGATCTCAGCGATAGCCTAACTGTTTCACAAGTGTTCAGTAAAGGCGAAGCAGTGCAGTTTGTGCATGCCAATGATCTTCTGCTTGTTTCCCTTCCGGGGATAGGAACCGGAGATACTTCATCTGTGCAGATTTTCTATTCAGGCATTCCAGCAAGTTCAGGCTTTGGCTCTTTTGTCACTTCGTTATCCTCGGAAGGTGAGCCTGTGATGTGGACCCTTTCACAGCCATTCGGAGCTAGCGATTGGTGGCCAGCCAAGGAATCCTTCAGCGATAAAATTGATTCTTCCGATTATTTCATTTCCATCCCTCCAGGGAACAAAGCCGCAGGAATTGGCAAATTGGTTTCGGTAGATAGCAGCAGTTCAGTGGCGCATATCTATCACTGGCAGCATAGGTATCCGGTAGTTACTTATCTAATAGCTGTTGCTGTTGCTAACTATGCTGAAATTCGCCGTGAAGTTCCCTTAAGAGAAGGAAACCTCGAGTTACTTAACTATTGTTATCCAGCGCAATTTGGCGAATGGGAATGGCAACAAACCGAAGTAATCGCCATGTTGCAATATTTCGATAGTCTCTTTACTCCTTATCCGTTCATGTTGGAGAAATATGGTCATGCCCAATTTGGATGGGGTGGAGGTATGGAACATCAAACCATGAGCTTTATGGCCGATTTAGGGCCTTGGCTTACATCACACGAACTTGGGCATCAATGGTTTGGTGATGCGGTTACATGTGCCTCATGGACAGATATTTGGCTCAATGAAGGGTTTGCCACTTACATTACTGGCTTGTTCTTCGAGCGATTTAATCCCCCTGCATTTTATTACTGGAAAAGAAATGTACGTGATGAAATTGCAGCTCTGCCTGGAGGGTCAGTGATTGTGGATGATACAACTTCTGTGGACAGGATATTTGATGGGAGATTGAGTTATGCCAAAGGAGCTTATGTGCTTCATATGTTGAGAAATACCATAGGTGATGAAATCTTTTTCAGAGGACTTCGAACCTATCTTGAAACGCCTGAGTTGAAGCATGGGTTCTCACGAACCTCCGATTTTCAAGCAGTAATGGAAAACGTGTCAGGTGTAAATCTCAACAGTTTTTTCAATCAATGGGTTTATGGTGAAGGCTATCCCAATATCGACATTGAATGGAAATCTACAGATCATGGACTTTACTTGAATGTCCAACAAGCTTCAAGTTTGCAAAATGCCCAATTGTTTAGCACAACTGTTCCTGTGCATGCTTACGGAGAACAAGATAGCACAACGTTTTTTATTCAGATAGATCAACCGGAAGCCTTCTTTTTACTCAATCCAGGATTTAAAGTTCAATCCATCAAAGTCGATCCAAATGCGAACTGGTTAGCACGCTACAATCTGACGCTATTGGGTGATGAGAGTCCTGCAAAAGAGGAGATATCGGTGTTTCCAAACCCCACAAAGGGCGATGTATACATTCAAATTCCTGAAGGACTATTTCCGGATAAAGTTCAATTAATCCAGCTAGATGGGAAGACGGCCGAAGTGTCAATTTCCATCGATAAGTATCTAGGAATCTACAACATAGGGATAGGATCTACCTTGGTATCAGGTGTCTATCTACTGCAGCTTTACTACAAAAATGTGCTGCATTCATTTCCTCTAGTGGTTGCCCACTAAACGACAATTTCATTCTGAAATTAATTTTATTGTTGATGTAAGATTAAATGCTAATTTTGCATAAAAATAAACCTGTTTGCGACTTGATTGTTTTTGATGGATTGAAGTCTAATCTGTTAATAGCCTGAAAATCAAATTGGCAGTATGGAAAATACTAAACATCTAATTGGATTAATTAATTATTTACGGAAAGAAGTCGCATTGAATTTAATGTGATAAGTTGAATGAAAATTGAAATAATTGCGAAATCCATAATCTCTCTTACGTCTCGATAGGATTTTTTGAAAACCTTGTAAAAAGAGGCTCGTTAAATGAGCAAGTTCAAAAAGATCGAATGCAATAATATGTACAACGTTTACGCACCACAGCAGCCTCCTGATTCTCAAATTCAGGAAACAAGAAATTTAAGCCGAACGAGAAAAGATCTCGCCTCGGCTAAATCCATTTTATTAAACCCTAACCCTATGAAAACAATTTCTACAAGCTTTCGCTTGGGTAATTTGTCGGCATCGATCAAACTCAGTTTGGTCATGCTCCTTATGCTAGTTGGCTGGAATGCCACAGCGCAAACGACAAAAACCACAGCAAGTGCTGGTAACTGGAGCACCATTACATGGAGCCCAGCAGGAGCGCCTGCAGCAGGTGATAACATTGTAATTGCCCACAATGTTACAGCAAACGTAGCAGTAACTATGAATAACCTCACGGTGAATTCAGGTTTTACGTTTACAATGTCGGGGCTCGATGTTACTGTAAATGGCAATGCGCAAATTAATGGTACTCTTGCCGACAACAACAATGCGGGTGTAAACACCTTTGCTGGAACATTTACTGTTGCTGGAACAGGTAACTATACAACTAATTCAACTTCAGCGTTGAATTTTGGGGGAACCATTACCAATGGCGGTATATTTAATCGTACCGGTGCAGGTTTGTTTTCATTTAACAATTCGATGAATCTTAACGGACCCAATCCGATTGTTCTAGGAGGGTCTACCGGTACTATTGCAGCTGGGGTTACAGTAACCAACAATACCACTGTTACAATTGCAGGAACCATTAACGGTGCGTCGGCTGGTTCAACTTGGATTAATGCAGCCAACTCTACTTTGAATATCAACGGTGCAACGCCAATGACGACCGGTGTTTTTGATGCATCAGCCAATCCGAACACAGTAAACTATGGTGGAGCTGCGCAAACCATTCGTTCGGCAACTTATCACAATATCATCTTCGGAGGAAGCGGAACAAAAACGATTCCTGATATCATTGTGAACGGAAATTTCACCCGTTCGGCTGGAACTTTGTCTTTTTCTGGATCTTCAATCACCTTCGAAGGCTCAACCTCTGCTAACCTTACTCTTTCAAACGTTGCAGTAACCTTTCCAAATTTTGTGATCAACAAACCAGGCGCAGTGCTTACGATTGTTCCTGGAGGTACCGTTATCACTACTATGACTTCACTATCGGTTTCCGATGGTGATTTGAATTTTGGAACCACCAACACAACGGTTAGAGTGAATGGAGATTTGTCTGGTTTT
>CANHIS010000042.1 GCA_947460255.1 Bacteroidota bacterium | reverse complement strand
GAGCTTGCCTGTCTCTTTGTTGTATTCGGCTTTGCCTGAATCGAGCAATTCCACAATCAACAGCTCATTATTCGAAAGAGGAATTTGATCTTCCAAATCGAGTTCGATGGCCGATTTACGGGTGTTTTTCACTTCAATTTCGAAAGTGCGAGTTACTTTTTTCTGTGAGCCGTTAACTGCTGTTTTCTCGTTCAACTCCTTCACCTGTTTTCGGTTGATGATCACGTTGTTATCACGTCCTAAAGCAACGCTGAGGGTATCGTCGATGATGCGTGAATCGAAATAGGTTTTTCCAACGTAGTTGTTTTCGAAATACACGTTGGCATCGCCTGGAAGCAACTCAGATTTATCCCAGCCGATCAATTCTGCTAATAGAAACGCGTCTTTGTCCGATTTCGGAATCGCGAAATATTTGTAGTTCGCAGGAATATCGTATTTCTGAATCTCTACGAAATTGTCGCCTCCATCGCTTTTTATGGTGTATGGAATTTTGATTTCGAAAGTGGCGTTGGTTGTGGTGTTGGATGCAACATTGGTATAGCTCGCTGCTGTATTTGAGCGCACTCCGGGCATAGAAGAAATCTGCACTTCTGAAAGACTTCTATCCATTGCTGCTGGAGCAGGGGCATCATCCGCATATCTTCCTTTCGATTTCTCATCCGCCAATGACTTTTTGTAATAGTCTTTTCTTGGCAAGTTCTCTGTGAGCGACAACCACCAAGGGTTTAAGTTAGGTTTGGTGTTTCCTCGCGAAGGATTTCCAGTACTGAGCGATAGTTTTACGTTCTTCCAATCTTGTCCAGAATTCTGATACACATTGGCTTTGGCAGCAATCACCGAAGGGCTGTTCACGTCTTTCACGCGGATATCGTACGATGGCACCCATCCACAATTGGTAACATAATAACCCAATTCGAAATTCGCACTGCCTGCATTGGTTGCGTTGAGTTGTACAACAATTTCTCCTGTAGGCTTCATGTCGTTGTTGCGCATGTTGCTTAGTTGTGAATTGATGGCTTGAATGCGTTCGTTATTCTTTCTCTCCTTAACTTCGATCTCGTACTTTTTGATGGAAGTTTCTTGCACACGTAAGCGAATAAAATCGGCCATTTTAGTGAGTTCAGAAACCGAAACACCCACATTTGATCCTCCAATGCTTTTGTTGGAATTGAGCATCGAAAGTTCCTCTTCGTATGATCTTCTGGTGATGGCCAACCGTGCGTTGAGGTCGCTATAAATCTTTAGTGAATCGTCGAGCACTTGATACTCTCTAAAGTCTTGCGGTTTGAGATAGTTGAGTTGATAATTAACCGAAAGAATAGTTACATCTGCATCGGCCTTTACTTGCACCGAATTGGCGTCGATGTGGTTGGAAAGTTTATCGAATACAATGGTTTGTCGCCCAGGTTTTAAATTGGCATTCCCTTTCGAAAACACCTGTGCACCGTTGAGATACACCATTACTTCTTCGGGCTTGGATGATATTTTTAGAGCATCGGCATTTTCGTTTTGAGCTGAAAGATTCAGCACTGCTATGAATGCACCAATTACGAGAGTTGTTTTCATAAATTTAGGTTGTTGGTAATCTTCGAGGCCAGTTTATGCAGCTTCAACAAAGAAGGTTCAATGCTTACTTACATTTAGTTTCTTTGTGCAAAGTAATGAAATAGTTTATGGCACTCATTAAATCGGTTCGTGGCTTTACTCCACAATTTGGGAACAATTGTTATTTCGCTGAAACTGCCACACTGATTGGCGATTTGATCATGGGCGACGATTGCAGCGTGTGGTTTAATGCTGTGGTGCGTGGCGATGTAAATTCGATTCGAATCGGAAATCGTGTGAATATTCAGGATGGCGCGGTAATTCATTGCACTTACTTAACGGCTCCAACAACCATTGGGAACCGCGTATCGATCGGACACAATGCCTTGGTACATGGCTGCACTTTAGAAGACAATGTGTTGATCGGAATGGGTTCGATTGTGATGGATCATGTTGTGGTAAAATCTGGAAGTATCGTTGCTGCAGGAGCCGTTGTACTAGAGAACACTGTGATTGAATCAGGTTGGATTTGGGCAGGAGTTCCCGCGAAGCCGGTAAAGAAAGTGAGTGAAGAATTGGTGCGTGGACAAATCGATCGCATCGCTGATAATTACCTCATTTACAGCAGTTGGTTTAAGGAAGATTAATCTTCAATGCCTCTGTAGATTTTGTAATCTGCCCATCGTTGCTTCACATAAGAAACCAATTCGTACTCAGTTTCGAAGGTGTTGTAGTTGTTTTTCAAGCCTGAGAATTTGATGAAATCGTCCATTTCACTTTCATCAGTGTCTATGATATGCGCAACCATGTATCTCGTAAACAGCTCTTTCACGAGTTCTGTTTTGGCGTCATCGGCACGAAGCTCAGCAATTTTTCGCATGGCTTTTCCTTCCTTTGAAAACTGCATGTAGAGGAATGTGATCGGACTTTCTATTGCATTCACCAACGGAGTTTCCTTTACTTTTAGCTTTTCAGCTTCAGCCAATTCCTTCAAGATCTCATCATAGGTTTTGGGAGGTCTTACGGTAAAGGACTTCAAGGCAACAGGTTTAAACTTCACCCTCACATTCAGTTTATATTCTGGCTTAGGAACCGAATCGGTAAGCAACACTTTCACCATTTGGTAACCTGTGAGTGATACCAGCAAGCTGTCTGATGGATTTACTGTGATGCTGAATTTTCCATTGTTGTCGCAGAAAACACCGTTTTGTGTTCGGTGGTTGATCACAAACGCATGAGGAAGTTGTCGCCCTGATTCGAAATCGACTACTGAACCAGTTACTTTCACTTGTGATTGGGCTTGAAAGCCTAAAAGTAAAAGCAAAAAGCCCAGGATAATCCGGGCCTTTTGTATGTGTTCAGATGGTTGAAATTGGCTTTTCATCAGGCAATCCTTACAACGGGATATTTCCGTGTTTCTTGCGCGGAAGCTTGGCTACTTTGTTCTCGAGCATTTTGAATGCTTTGATCAATTTTTCGCGGGTTGCTTCAGGATGAATCACTTCATCCACATATCCGCGCTCGGCGGCTGAATAAGGATTGGCAAACAGTTCAGCGTATTCGCGTTCCTTTTCTAGGAGCATTGCTGCTGGATCAGCCGCTTCTTCGATGTCTTTTTTGAAGATGATTTCAGCAGCACCTTTTGCACCCATCACAGCAATTTCAGCAGATGGCCAAGCGAAATTCATGTCGGCTCCGATGTGCTTTGAATTCATTACATCATATGCTCCACCGTAAGCTTTACGGGTAATCACAGTAACTCTTGGAACGGTTGCTTCGCAGAATGCATATAACAATTTTGCACCGTTGGTGATGATACCATTCCATTCTTGGTCGGTTCCTGGAAGGAAACCTGGAACATCTTCAAATACCAAAAGTGGAATATTGAAGCAATCGCAAAAACGCACAAATCGCGCGGCTTTCTGAGACGATTTGATATCAAGTACACCAGCAAGATAGGCCGGCTGATTTGCAACGATACCGATGCTTCTTCCCGCGAGACGGGCAAAGCCAACCACGATGTTCTCTGCGAAATTCTTGTGTACTTCGAAGAACGAACCCGCATCAATCACCTCATCAATTACCTCACGGATATCGTAAGGCTGATTAGGGTTTTCGGGAATGATGTTGTTGAGTTGAGGTCTTTTTTCGTTGCTTGATTCGTAAGGCAAACGTGGAGCTTCTTCTTCGCAATTTTGAGGTACATAACTCAGCAACTGCTTAATTTCTTGGATACAAGCCACACCATTTACGCTAGAAAAGTGCGTAACGCCCGATTTCACACTGTGTGCCGAAGCTCCACCTAAATCTTCGGAGCTAACTTCCT
Source organism: Bacteroidota bacterium (assembly GCA_947460255.1). GTDB lineage: Bacteria > Bacteroidota > Bacteroidia > M30B66 > M30B66 > CAMCXT01. The sequence goes on along the minus strand of CANHIS010000042.1, from coordinate 23,872 downwards.
CATGTGTAACGGTTTTTACCACGTTCGGACCAGTCACAAACATGTAGGAATTGTTTTCCACCATGAAGATGAAATCGGTGATGGCTGGAGAGTAAACTGCTCCACCGGCGCAAGGTCCCATGATAGCAGAAATCTGAGGAATAACGCCTGATGCAAGGGTGTTTCTGTAGAAAATGTCGGCATATCCGCCAAGCGAAACAACGCCTTCTTGGATACGAGCTCCACCCGAATCGTTCAGGCCGATCACAGGTGCTCCATTTTGCATCGCCAAATCCATGATGCGGCAAATTTTTGTGGCATGTGCTTCCGCCAAGGAGCCACCGAAAACGGTAAAGTCTTGCGCAAAAACATATACCAATCTTCCGTTCACGGTGCCATAACCTGTTACCACACCATCTCCGTAGAACACTTGTTTGTCGAGGCCGAAATTTGTACTTCTGTGGGTTACAAGTTGCCCGATTTCTTCGAATGAACCTTCATCCATCAACAAAGAAATCCGTTCACGTGCAGTGAGTTTGCCTTTTTTATGTTGAGAATCGATACGTTTTTGTCCTCCTCCAAGTAAAGCTTCGGCCTTCATGGCTTCGAGGCGTTCGATTTTGTCTTGCATGTTAATTTGTTGATTTACTTTTTCGATTGATTCCATCTGCGTGGCGCTAAAAACCAACGCAAGATTAGCGAATTATTAGCAAAAGGTTGGATAAATCATCAGGAATCTAGTTATAAGTCGGCATCATCGTAGCGATAAATCGGATCAATTTCCAAGGTGTGGTCAACCCGAATCACTTCGTGCAAAATACCATCGCCAATGTCGTACACCCAACCATGGATGTTAGGAAGTTCGCTGTTTTTCCAAGCTTTTTGTACGATGGAGGTTTTTGAAAGGTTGAGCACTTGTTCGCGCACATTGAGTTCGACCAATCTGTCTACGCGGAGATCTTCGTTTTCAATTGCATCAATTTCGTCGCGGTGAATTCGGTAAATGTCCTTGATGTTTCTTAACCACTTATTAAGCAAGCCAAATGAATGGTTATGCAGTGCTGCTTTTACGCCGCCACATCCATAATGGCCGCAAACAATGATGTCTTTTACTTTCAACACTTCAACGGCATAATGCAAAACACTTAGCAGGTTGAGGTCGGTATTTACGACCAAATTCGCTACGTTTCGATGCACGAAAATTTCACCAGGTTCGGTATTGGTAACCTCGTTGGCAGGCACTCTACTGTCGGAGCAACCAATCCAGAAAAATGTAGGATTTTGTTCTCTTACTTGACGTTCGAAGTATTTTGGGTCGGATTGTAATTTATCAGCAGCCCAAGCTTTGTTTTCAAGCAGTAATTTTTCGAATGATTTCATGGTTGGTGTTGTTTTCTGAAAAATGGATGGATGCTTGATTCTGACCTTTTGATTTCCACTTCAATATATCTACTAGGAGCCGATTTACAGAAGTTTTCTATGGTTTCTATGATGTCGGTATCGATAAAAATTGCCGAAGTGCCATCGATAATAAGATAGCTTCCATCTGGAATTTTGGCGAAGTTTTCACGAAGGACACTTTTGTTGATGAAGCTCACATTGTGCTTCAGCTGAATCAGAAAGTTGGAGCCGTCGTTTACCATTACCACAGCCTTTTTCAGGTTCGATTTCAAGATGAAAAGTAGGCCTGTTGCAAAACCGATGCTGATCCCAACAAGTAAATCGCTAAATAAAATTGCGACAACGGTAACTGCAAATGGGATGTATTGATTCGGTCCTTTTAAGATTACCTCCTTAAAAACGGAAGGTTTCGTGAGTTTGTACCCGACAGACAAGAGTACAGCTGCTAATGCCGCGAGCGGAATTAAATTCAGCAATCTTGGAATGAATACCACCGAAACAATTAGCAAGATACCGTGCAGTACAGCAGAATATCGAGATTTGGCACCAGCCATTAAATTGGCCGAACTTCTTACAATTACCGCTGTTACTGGAATGCCGCCGAGAAGGCCGGAAAGAATGTTTCCAGTTCCTTGGGCAATAAGTTCTCTGTTAGGAGGCGTGGTTTGGTTGTCGGAATCAATCTTATCGGACGCTTCAATGCTTAACAAGCTTTCTATACTGGCAATAACAGCGATCATGATGGCAATTTGATACACTGCAGGATTTAAGATCTCGTCAAAATCTGGGAATTTCATCATTTCTAAAAAGCCGCCCTTGAGCAAGTCGGTGGGTAGTTTCACCAAATGGTCTCCAATTAATGCTGCTTCAGGAAAATTTGCAATAGCAATTGCATTGACGATTGTACCTAAGGCTACAGCCATGAGTGCACCAGGAATCAACATTAAGGATCTGTGAATTTTACCGGCAAAATTGTCCCACAGAATCATCAGCAAAAGCGATGTTGAACTAATTAAAACCGCCAAGAATGCTGGTTCTTTAAAGGCATATAAGATGTCAGTAAAGGTATTGTGGCCCTCATTTTCAAAGAATGACTCATCGCCAGCATAGTCGAAATCATAGCCCAGCGCATGCGGTAGTTGTTTGAAAATCAATATCAAACCGATAGATGCCAACATGCCTTTGATCACCGAGGTTGGAAAATAGTTGGCCAATCGACCGGCCTTTAAGATTCCAAAAAGCACTTGGAGAATTCCACTCATTACGACTGCCAAAAGGAAGGCTTCGAGGGTGCCGAGCGATTTAATTGAATCCAGCACAACGACGGTTAAGCCAGCTGCTGGTCCGCTTACGCTAATTCTTGATCCGCTGAGAAGACCAACAACAATGCCTCCAATAATTCCTGCAATAATCCCTGAAAAGGCTGGAGCACCTGAGGCAAGAGCAATTCCAAGGCATAAGGGTAATGCAACGAGGAAAACAACGAGAGAAGATCTAAGGTCAGCACTTAGATTCCTCTTCAATGGAGGTTCTGGGAACATCAAAAATGGTAACGTGCGTGAATTGTTGGGGGCAATTTAGTTAATTACCCAAATAACTCTTCGAGTTCTTCTTGCGAAATACGAGCAAGTGGATTGGCTTGGCTTATAATGTCGCCGGCAAGCCGTGATTTTTTCTCCTGCAACTTCATGATCTTTTCTTCGATCGTGTCTTTGGTAATAAAACGCCAAACAAAAACTGGTTGGTGTTGGCCTATGCGGTGTGAGCGTGCAATGGCTTGTTCTTCGGCTGCTGGATTCCACCATGGATCTAACAAAAACACGCAATCGGCTTTGGTTAGATTCAAGCCCGAACCTCCCGTACGCAATTGAATCAAAAATACTTTATGCCCTGGATGGTTCTCAAATGCAGCAATGGCAGGCCCACGTTGCAATTGAGGCACTTCTCCGGTAAGCCAAGAGTAAGGCGTTCCATTTTCTTCAAATGCCTTTCTGAAAAGCTGAAGATGCTTCACAAACTGAGAAAAGATCAATACTTTTCTATTTTGGTGGCGAAGCTCTTCCAAACGAATCATGACATCGTTGAATTTGGCCGAATCGCCAATATAATCAGGATTGTCGAGCACTGGGTGGATGGCCAACTTCCGCAGTTGCGTTAATCCTCTCAAGATGAGAATCTGGCTTTTTTGAATGCCCTCACGGGATACGTTTTCGAGAATTCTATTGCGGTACCAAGATTTCTGTTCTTCGTAGTATTTCTTCTGCTCCTCATCCATGTTCGAATAATGGATAATTCGCGTTTGATTTGGTAATTCGGGAGCAACTTCTTCTTTGGTACGGCGAAGGATAAACGGGCGAATAATTTTTTGGAGTCTCGCCAATTTCTGTTCGTCCTTGTTTTGCTCGATTGGTACTACAAATTCGTGCTTAAAATAATTGAAACTACCTAACAATCCAGGCTGAAGAAAGGTAAGCTGCGACCATAGATCGGTGAGCGAATTTTCTACTGGAGTTCCAGTGAGAACAATCCGGTTTTGACCGTTTAATTTGCGTACCGACTGAAAGCTCATCGACCGCATGTTTTTGATCAATTGACTCTCATCGAGAACAATATGACCAAATTCAATTTTCTGCAACATGTCGAGGTCGTTTCTAACCACGCCATAAGTAGTTAAAATTACATCGGCTTCAATCAAATTCCCAGCTTGTTCGGTTCGTCGATAACCGGAATGGCGTTTTACCTTTAAAGCAGGTGCAAATTTCTGAAGTTCTTTTTCCCAGTTATGAATCAGCGATGGCGCCATTACAATTAAACTGGGCAGAACGGGCGGTTCTTCGATGGTGGAGAAAAGATCTAATTGCGGAGCTTCGAACAGTGCTTGATTGGCTTGCGAAGGTATTTTGTGTTCGTGCGCATGCTGCAGAAGGGCAATTACTTGGATGGTCTTTCCAAGCCCCATGTCGTCGGCCAAGCAGGCACCAAGTTTATTTTCGGCCATCATGCACAGCCAATCGAAGCCTTTTTGCTGGTAATCGCGCAAGGTAGCCGTGAGGCCAGAGGGAATAGAGAAAGATTTCTCGTTTTCGCCCGTGTAGATTTTTTTTTGGTTTTCGGCCAACCTGCTATTTATATCGCCCGCCAGCAAAGGATGCCCGTTGAGCAAACCTTGGTGTTGGCGATGAAGGCGGATAGAATTTTCGGATTCATCGCTAAACTCAAATAAATCAGCATATTTCACAAACCACGATTCAGGCAGAACAAGCATTTTGCCATCTGGTAACTTGAAAATCGGGTTCCTTTCTAAGATATTTCGCTTAAAGCGGATGAAGGGAATTTCGAACCTGCCCACTTTAACAACGGCATACAGATCGAACCAATCGGCTTCTTCGCGCATTTCGCGGGTGATCACTTCTGGAATCATAGCCACAAATTCCTGTCCGTTCCAAAGTGTTTCGATTTCAATACCCAATTGATCGAAATTCGATTTGTGGCTCGAAATCCATGTTATCATTTCTTCAACTTTCCGATCGCCATCAACTGGTGAACCTAAAGGAATGAACCAAGAAGGTCGAATCTTTTGCATTCCAGAATCGATCACCAATTGGGTTTGCTGATGCTCCCACTTTGTTTTCCGTTGGAAGCGTTTGATGAGGATTTTGTCGTTTTTCCGAACTACTTGTGCAAGAAGTCCTTGTTCGTGGGTTTCGTTTACTATGAACTGATCGTAGTGAAAGTTGAGTTGAAAAAGTGGCTGATGATCCAAATCTAGCGAAAGACTCAAAATGGCCTTGGTGTTGTCGGGCTTATCTTGTACATCAAATCCTGAAAAAACCACTTCCGACCTTCTCGAAGCTTTGATCAAAAATGCCGAAATGAACTTGTCGGCCAATCGATCTGGAATTTCCAAAACATCTTTCTTCAAAAACGGCTGCACTTTTTGTCCATCGGTGCCATCAGAAAGCGAGTAAATGCCGGTTTGATGCATAAGCCAACCAGCTTCACTGCAAAGTACTTGGGTTCCTACGTCGGTAGGCTTTACCAGCTTTTCGCCATCGAAAAGTTTCAAAGCATATTCGATGCCTTCTTCAACCTTGGTAAAATGATAAACCATTTTCAAGGCATGTGCATGCACGGGATATGGCAACATTCCAGGATGGTCGGACGCCTTAACACGCCAGTACACCTGTTGTCCGCGCAAGAGATTTAAACAGCCTGCAATTTTCTTGTCGAAATATGCATTGAGCAGTTTCATTTGCTCTTCGTCTTTCGAAAGCTTGTCGAGAAACAGCTCTTTTTTAATTTTCTTTTTGTTAAACAGACGCTCTACAGCTTGAGGCGTGAGGTCGGCAAGCTTCTTAATTACTTGAAGTTCAACTTCCGTAAACGGGTAATTGTAATCGTCGCGACGCTCATAAATAACACGTTGGTATTCGTATGAAAACGTTTGATTATCAAGCAGTTTAATGATGAATGCCTCCAGTGTCAAGCCCGTTATGGGTTGGCGAATGAAACAGAATATCAGTTGACTTTCTTTCATGAAGGCTTTAAAAGTACTATAAACCGGGAATCCGGAATCCTTAACCTACAAACGTACAACTCAGATGAGTCTTGAGAAACTCTTTGATGTTATTTTTTTGTTCGTGTTATCCACATGGAGAATTTGGACGATTCCGGGTTTGCTGCCTAGAGAAAAATGACCCATTGTTTTATCCAGCCCCATCAATTTTGCCCCATTCCAGCTCGACCATTTGAAAAGTTCTGTGATCGGTATTTCTGGAAAGTGCTGCTGAATTGTAAAGATTTCTTCCAGCATGCCTAAATTGTAGTTTGAAGCCAAAGAATCGGTACCGATGGTAATATAATGGTTCGAATTTCTGAGCAATTCAATTTTGGGCAGTTGGTTTTCGATGTACAAATTCGCTCTCGGACAAAGTCCAAAATACAGTCGATCCCTCAAGTATTGAAGCTTTTCTAGATCTTCTGCATTTGAGAAAGTGTTGTGGATGAGCAGAATGTTTTTGTTGTTAGGGAAATTTTCGAGCAAGTAATCGACAGGCCGCATCGCAGTGTACGGGAATTCGTTTTCGAAAAGTCCCCATCCGCGCATGCGATTTGCCATTTCTCCCGAACCATCTCTAAACAGTGCTATTTCGGCTTCAGATTCTGTATGATGAATGCTGTAAAATCCTGAAGACGCTTCGTTAAGATGTTGTTTTACAAGTTTTTGTAGAGCAATTGATGCTGAATATGGAGCGTGCAGGCAAATGTTTCCAGGTTGTTGATTTAGCTCTTCGAGAAGTGTTAAGCCTTCCCGAAAGATTAATTCAGCAGTTTCTGTTTTAAACCCAAATCTTTCAATGAGGCTGTGGTAATGGATGGGCGAATTTTTCTTCACCTCGAAAGTGCTGTTTCCGTTGCAAATGTCTGCCACTGCAACGATTCCCGACTGGTGCATTTCTTCATCAGCCGCTTGTTGAGCTTTGAAGCGTAAGCTATCATCAGCACCCCGAATTTTCATCAATTCCGATACAAATCCGTTGAGGCCGGTATGTTCTTGAATTTTTCCTTTGAGGTGAGAAAGTTCAAGATGGCAATGTGTGTTGACGAATCCAGGAACCAGCCATCCTTCGAGGAATTCGGCATCTTCAGAATGGTAATCGGTATCTTCAGGTGATAAAACGCGCTCGATAGTTCCATCGTCATTCACCCAAAGCATCCCGTTTGGAATTGGGTCTCCGAGATTGGTGAACAAATAGGACGCACGGATTTTTCTCACTTTGCAAAGGTGCAGATTTTACGTTGATGCTCGCTTTTCCCCGGAGGGAAAACATAGACGGAATAAGCATTATCTTTGCCCGCTCATGGCTGAAATACAACCCGATATCCGAAAAATGACCCTTCCTGAAATTCAGGCATGGTTCGAATTGCACAAACACCCGAAATTCAGAGCCAAGCAGGTTTTCGAATGGCTGTGGAAGAAGTCGGCAACCGATTTCGATCAAATGACCAACATCAGTCTTGATCTACGCACTCAAATGAAGGCGCACTTCGCCTTTCGGCCATTGTTGCCAGCCGAGTCGCAGAAAAGTTCCGACCGCACCATTAAAACGGCATTCAAGTTATACGACGGGCAAGTTGTGGAAGGCGTCTTGATTCCAACGCATTCAAGGATGACAGCCTGTATTTCGTCGCAGGCGGGTTGCTCACTTACGTGTAAATTTTGTGCAACTGGAAAGATGAAGCTTATTCGAAATCTCGATGCAGGTGAAATCTACGATCAGGTGGCTTACATCAGAAAACAAAGCGAAGAGAATTACGCAATTCCTTTGTCGAATATTGTTTACATGGGAATGGGCGAGCCTTTGCTGAATTACAAGAATGTGATTGAGAGCATAGAGAAAATTACTTCGCCCGAAGGCTTGGGTATGTCGCCTCAGCGGATCACGGTTTCAACAGCTGGTATTTCGAAGATGATCAGAAAGTTGGGCGACGATGAAGTGAAATTCAACCTTGCACTTTCGTTGCATGCAGCAACCGACGAGAAGCGTAGCAAGATTATGCCGATTAATGAAAGCAATAGTCTCGACGAGCTGGCTGATGCTTTGTTGTATTTCTACAATAAAACTGGTACAAGGCCAACATTGGAGTACATCATTTTCAAGGATTTTAACGACTCGTTTGAGGATGCTGCACATTTGGAGAAATTTGTGCGCCGTGTGCCTACCAAGGTGAATATTATCGAGTACAATCCGATTGGTGAGGGCGAATTTCAGCGTGCCGATGAAGCGCAAGTGAATCAGTTTGTGTCATACTTAGAAAAGAAGGGTGTAATCGTAAATGTTCGCCGCAGCCGCGGAAAAGACATCGATGCCGCCTGTGGCCAACTAGCCAATAAGAACAAAGCAGTTACCAACGTAGTGCGCAAGGAAGAAGTATGAATAGATGTTTCTTCTTGATGCTTTTATTGATTCCGTTGGCCTTGCGCGGACAGGAATTTAAGCGCGGGAAGACAGAGAAAGACGACCGAAAATACCAGCCTGTTGAAATGATCGGCTATCACCAAGGCAAAATTGCTTTGTTAAAAGGGAAAGTGAATGAAGCTGAGTTCTTGTCGGATTTAATGTTCGAGTTGTTTGACACTGTTACACTCGATAGGGTTTCTCAAACAGCTTTCGAGAAGTGTTACGTTGATCAGTTGGATTTCTTTCCTGAGGGCGTGAAGTCTTTCGGAAATAAACTGCTGGTTTTTGGATCGGGTTACGACAAGAGCCAAAAATGCAACGTGTTAAAATATAAACTCCCCGATTTTGAAAAAGCTTCCATGTTTCCCGAAAAGGGGTACGAATTGATGCGAGTTCCAGCAGCATTCTTCAGCAATTCTGAATCGAGATTTCAAATTGTGATGAACAATAAGCAAGATCGGTTGCTCGCTTTATCGGCTGGATATCCTTTAAAATCCGATTCGTTACAAATCGATTTCACTGTTTTTGATCAAGAATTGCGACAGGTGAAAACTTTCCACCAGCTTATTCCTTCAAGTGGTTATCGTTTTAAAGTTTTGCAAACAGTTCTCGATGATCGTGGTAATGTTGAATTACTGATCGACTGGTACAGTGATGGGAAAAATCCACGACACAGCTATTCGTTGTTTGCATTTCCCGTTTTGAGTGATGAGATAGTTGAATATGCACTCGACATTCCTGATAAAACAATTCAGGATGTTAGGTTTAAATCCATCAATGAAGACCAAGTTGCAGTAACGGGTTTGTATACAACAAAACAAGGAGTGAAGTTGCCTGATGGGTTCTTTTACTTACTCATTAACCAAGAATTTGCTAGAATTGAAGCAAAGAGTTTTCTTGAGTTTTCTGAAATCATGCAAGTAGATGGATTGAAAAATGCAACCCAAACTTTCGATGAGCTTTTTGAGAATATTCGACTAGCAGAACTTCATGTTACCAAAGCAGGTGAATTATTGGTAGCATTGGAACAACAGTCGTCGGAAGAAATTTGTCAAACCGATTTTAGATCTAATATGATGATCTGCAATCGACATTACTATATTAACAATGCGGTATTCACCACAGTTTCGAGTCGTGGAGAAGTTGTTTCAGCGCACCTGGTGGAAAAGAAACAACACTTGATCGAAAATGACCGAGTGTATTTGTCGTACGTGATTCAAGAAAGCCCAAGTGGAGTAGGCATATTGTATAACTTGAACATGAAAGACAAAGGTGAACCGAAATTTAACTTCCCCGAAAACAGTCGGCTTGTCGTGAATTCGACAAACAAGCCATTAAAATCGTTCGAGAACAGTGTTCCTGCACAGCTCGAATGTGGAGTTGTGAAAAACAGTCGCTTTGTTTATTTAATTGGCGACGGAAGAGATGGCACTGCCTTACTAAGAGTGTCTTTTTAGTATGCTGCAGTAACAATCTTTTTCACTGCTTCGGATTTGCCCATAGTGTAGTAGTGAATGCAAGGAACTCCAAATTCGATGAGTTCTTTCGTTTGTTGGATTCCCCACTCGATACCAACTTCAGCAACTTGCTGGTTGTTTTTGCATTTTTCCAATTCGTCGGCAAGTGCTTCCGGCATATCTATATGGAAAGTTTTCGGCAAGAAGGTAATGTGCTTTAGGGTGGTAATTGGTTTAATGCCTGGAATGATTGGCACATCTATACCGATGCTTCTACATTCCTCTACAAATCTGAAAAATTTCTGGTTATCGAAGAATAATTGGGTAACAATGTAATGAGCGCCGGCATCCACCTTTTCTTTAAGGTAACGAAGATCGGTTTTCATGTTTTGTGCTTCGAAGTGTTTCTCAGGATATCCGGCAACGCCAATGCAGAAATCGGTAGGAATTCCTTCTACAATTTCATCATCTAAATAACGACCTTGGTTCATCATCGATATTTGCTTTACCAAGGTAGATGCATAAGCATGACCATCTTTTTCGGGCGTAAATGTTGATTCGCCTTTCACTGGATCTCCGCGAAGCGCGAGCAGATTGTCCATGCCAAGATATTGCATGTCGATCAACGCGATTTCAGTTTCGTCGCGTGTAAATCCTCCACAAATTAGATGGGGCACGGTGTCAATTCCGAATTTATTTTTTATGGCAGCACAAATGCTCACAGTGCCTGGGCGTTTTCTAGCTGTGATTTTGTCGTGTAAACCGTTGTTTAACTTTTTGTAAACGAACTCCTCACGGTGGTAGGTAACATTGATAAAGCTAGGATCAAACTCCATGAGCGGTTCAATGCCGTCGTATAAGTCTTGAATGTCTCTTCCCTTAAGAGATGGGAGTACTTCGAATGAGAAAAGTGTTTTGCCTTTCGCGTTGTCGAGATGTTCGGTAACTTTCACAGTAAAAATTTGAGTTTCAAAAATACACGTTAACCCCCATATTTGTTTAAAAAAAAAGGGACTCAATAAAATGAGTCCCCTTTTTAGGGTTTTAAATGCCTAAAATTATTCTTTGATGATGGTGACCGTGCCTTTTAAAGGTTCGGATAATGTTGGTGCAGATACCACATAGAAGTATGTACCACTGATAACATTGTCGCCATTCCAATCGCTGTTGTAATTCGTTGCTTCATAAACGACCTTACCCCATCGACTGTAAACTACAACAGTGTTTTCAGGATATCCGTAGAGGAAAGGAATCACGAAGAGATCATTTGTACCATCACCATTCGGACTAAAAACGTTCGGTACGAAAGGCTTATCGATGATTTGGATTGGAACTGTGAGAGTGTCTTTGCACCCTAATTCTGTAGTTACTATGATTGTAACGTCAACTAGTCCAGTATCTGGGAACGATTCGGTTGGAGAAGGGATGTAAACAGTATCTTCAGCTGCTGGAGGGTTGTTAAACACCCAGAACCATGTAGCAATTGTATCACCAGCGCCTGGAGTGGACGTGTTGGTGAAGGTGATTGGTGTATTGATTAGTACTGCAGAAGGATTGGGATCATAAGCAAAGATTGCAGTAGGGGGTTCAGTGTAAGGCGCGTTAAGTGTATCAATTCCAGTACAACCAAATTCATCAGTTACAATAACAACTACATCATCGTTATCGGGAGTTCCACCTGCCCATGTAAGAGTATCAGCAGTGCTCAAGGTATCGGTTAAATACAACCAACGGTAGGAGTCGAAAGTGTCGTTAACAAAGAGTTGAATGGTATCGAACTTACAAAATCTTTCGAAACCGTCGATGAAAGGTGTAGGAGTTGAATTTCCTACCACGAATGGCTGAGACGTTCCAATGCATCCATTGTCATCTTCTACGGTTACTGTGTATGAGCCAGGCGTTACAATTGCTAGACTACCGAATGTGTTGTTTGACCATTCATAAGAAACATATTCAGTTGTTGTAGTTAATTGAGCAGTTTCATTGAAACAAGTGTGGTTATCGCCAACGATTACAGGCGTGATAGCAGCAACAGATGCAACTATAAATGGTGCTGAAGATCCAGAGCAGCCGTTGGTATCTGTAACAGTCACAATGTAAGAACCTCCCGATACTGAAATTGTATCTTGATTCGAAGGTGTCGACCACAAATATGAAGCATATGGATCTGCGGTAAATAGCTGTGTTAGCTGTGTATTACAAACCGTATCTTCTCCTAAAACTACAGGCTCAGGTGAAAATGCTGTTGCAACTGAATATGGTTCAGAAGTTCCGATACAACCATCGATGATAACGGTTACAGAATACTCTCCTGCTTGTGTAACATTTACTGTTGAGGTGCTTTCGTTGCCTGGTGACCAGGCATATTCGTCGAAGTCTCCACCACCAACTGAAAGCAATGCTGCATCTCCGCTACAGATGAAAGGTACGCCAAGAATTTCTGGAACGAATCCATTTTCAATTACTTGGAAAACCAAGTTTATCGTGTATGAAGCGAAAGGAGTTCCATTGTCTGTGGCAGTAAATGTTATAGTGTTGTATCCTAAATTACCTGGACCTCCAGTGAATGTTCCTAAAACATTGCAAGTAGTTCCTGGAGTGATTGTGCCGAGTGTGAATCCAGGAACAGCATCAGTAATCAATTCTGCATCAACTGTTTGGCCTGGTTCTACAGGAATGAAGTCGAAATCTAAGTCATAACTGCTTCCTGAGCAAACAACGATGGTGTCGCACAAAGGAGCGCCAATTGCCAAAGGTGCAATATTGTTTTGAGCGCCTGGTTGAAGGCAAGTATTAAAAAAGAACACAGTATTATCGAGGAAACTAACTTGGTCGGCATTGCCAAAAGGGCCATCGTAGTTTGTTCCAGGTGCATCGAATCGACCAAGCTGGATGTAATCAATCCCATCACCGCGGTTAACACCAACTGTTGCCGGAACTCCACCAAATCCACCAGCTCCTTGTGATGCGGTTCCAGTTGTCCATTGCATGTCTGCATAGATGAACGCAATATTGTTACCTGGAGGCAAAACGTTACTTGTACCATTAGAAATAAGCACTTGGAAAGTATTTCTTAGTGCTCCATTTTCAGGATACACAGCTACTGAATCCCATGATACTACAGCATATTCTGGATAAACATCATAACGAACTTGTCCAAGCGGATTAATGTCACTTCCAGTGTCAACATCACCCCAAAAAGGAGCAATCATTGCAGGAATACCTGTTGCTGGAAATGCTTCTGAAGTGAAGGTGGCATAAGCTTCTTCAAAGGTAATATTCCCATTGTTGTTGATAAAGAAACTGTTATAAATCGTTCCATAAAAACAAAAATCAAAAGGAATTTCTACTTCGAAAGGACCTGCTGGCGGACTGTCATCAAAATAGACATCACCTCCCCAAGGGTCTAAGAAATCTGTAGTTGGAATGTATCCACAAGGAGGAGCCGAAAGTTGAGAACGGCTTGAGTGGTTAACATAGTTAGATGGGCTCAGCGTTCCTGATGCGATTGGATCTGTAAACACATATTTCGCATTCGGGTTCAGTAACCCCTGTGCTTTTAACCCATTGTAAACTTGAGCGCTGATTGGCACTACATCCTGAAGTGGAGTCTGCGCGGATAATATTGCTGAAAAAGCAATTGCACTAACAAAACTTAAAATTCTACTGAATTTGAGCATCAGTTGATGGTTGGTTTGATGATTAAAGATCCTTATCTTATTTGGAATAAGGGAAGCAAAAATAATAATTTCCCTCAATTATCCGAGATAACAATCTACATGATTGAGAACCTTTAAAAAACGTTGCACCTCCCTAAGTTTTTTTAAGATTTTTAAACGTGTTTTAATCCAAATCTAACTGCCTGTAAAATTCAAAGTCCTCATAAAGCTGAGAACTACATTTTTTGATTTTAAAAATTCGAGTCTAATCAAAATACGATCTGATAACCATTAGGATTTAATTCTAATGTTATTGGGTTGAAAAAACAGGAAATTTTCTAGTTAAGAGTGCTGAAATAAATTTCGCCATTATTTTCCAGTCTTTTTTACGCTTTGCATAAGAATACAAATATTTGAAAGCGTTTAATTTATTCGATGAGATCGATTCTTGGTACAAAAGGCGGTATAAATATGCCTCATAGGCAGAGTTGTCGTCGATTAATGCTTGGGCATTTTCAAATCCTTTAACCTTTAATGAAATTAACAAGGTCACCAATTTTTTTCTAGCAATTAATGATTGTTGATACATCTTCAATCTATTGCGACTTAGGCTTTTAGAATGAACCCTGATGAGCGAGGCTGAATCTGGCGAATTATCGAAAACCATCAAAGTATTTGCCGCCAGCACCCTCAACCAAAATTCCCAATCTTCAACCCAATTTAAAGGTGCATAAAATCGTCCAACTTCTTCCACTAAACTTTTTCTAATCAAAGGTGAAGACACTACAAAAATGTTCCTTTTGTAAAGAGTGGATAGCATGTCCCAAGAATTCCCTGTAAATGTTGGCATCCAAGCTACATTCGACTCGTCGTGTGTTAGCCTTAAGTTTGTAGGATCACCGTCGTTGTAATACAATGCATGGCTGTAAACTAGACCTGCGCTTGGATGTTTTTGAAAAAAATCAACTTGATTAGCTAGTTTTCCATTTTCGATTTGATCATCAGAGTCCAGAAATTGAATAAACTTTCCAGACGCATTCTTAATGCCTTCGTTTCTACTTCTTGATGTTGTAGAATGCTCTATTTTGAAATAACGAAAACGTTTATCAGACTGAATGAAATTTTGAACAATGGTTTTTGTGTGGTCTGTAGATCCATTGTCAATTACTATGCACTCCCAGTTGGAGTAAATCTGACTAAGTACACTGTTTAATGTTTCACTTAAAAAATGGCCGTAATTGTATGTTGGAATTACAACCGAAACAAGAGGCGATTTTTCACAGTTGGCATCATTGGAAATCATTCTTGCGGTGTTGCTTTCAACCTAAAGTTCATTTTGTAGCTCATGAATACAGAATCAGGCATTGGGCTCACCAAAGTAAATTCGGTTCTAAAGCGATATTTGTCTCGTTGGATGATATTTAAAAACTCTTCATTGGTTGGCAGCATATCTAGTGTAATGAAATCTTCCACCGGATCAGGATCTGCTAATTCAATCAATTTGGTGTCTTTGTACAAATTATTCGGAGACGAAATGTAAACAACAAGATCCTTCAAAAATGAAAAATTCGTTGCACCTGAATCAATTTGAATGGTAAGGTTAAAGTGTTCAACATCTTCTACAGTTGTTGATGTTGCATTGTTTGATGCAAATTTCTCGTAGTTGTTAAATGAGAAATCTTCGGAGATATAAAAAACACCCTCGTTGTTTGGGAAAGTATCAGTAAGCAGAGAATCGGCTGCCTTTTCCCACATTACGTTGTCTTTTGTGTCGAGGTTGAAGCTTACGAGCTTATCTAATCTTTTGCATGCCCCGATTGTAATTGCAACAAGAAGAAAGGAGAGTGGAAGTTTGAATCTCATTTTTGAAATTGATCTTTTCAAAAGTATGAAATTTTACTGTTCGCCTCTCAATCGCAATTTTCTTGAAACCAAATATTCGTATATGCTCACGTTCATTAACAACATCAGCAGGTTGTAAGCTAAATCTTCCACCGGAATATTTGCAATTCCATCAATTGCAATCCGAAAGCCTGTATTTTCATTGTTATCGTACATCACCACTGGTATTTCGGTTAATTGTCCGTTCACCAGAATAAATGGAATAGTAGAAAATAAAAAACCCAAGAAAAATCTACCCAAATAATCCACTTTCACCCGGTAGCTCAAAAACAACAACAATGCTCCAGCGCCTAAAGTAGCGACTGATGTGTAAATTCTATCGTAAAATACAATTCCAATAATCAACAGCAATCCGCCAAGTATTCGTGCAATTAAATGCTGGTGTTTACCTAAAGGATCCGATGGGATAAAATAATTGACCACGAAATACACAAAAAAGCAGCAATATGGAATCACCAAGAAAAACGACCATTCTTCCAATGGCATGTAGAAAAAACGATACGGCAAAGTGTGCGTTTCGCTGAACCACCATACTCGTTCAATTGTGAAATAAACATCCCAAATTGTAAAGCATAGTGCGGTAATTAAAATTGCAGGCAGCATTTCCCGCATTCTCTTCCACATGAACACGCGCTTTTCGAAACTCTGCGCTAGCGGATAGGCTAAACTGCCTAGCATCAAAGCAAAATAGGTGTATTTATCGGGAAGCATGAAGTTGCTCTCTAAAATATTTTGCAGCAACTACCAACATTCCGAACGATTCCCCTTGCTCTTTTCTTTGATTTTTGTGATGCACTTTGTGCGCTTTTCTGATAGCCCGCAAATACCAATTATCGCTTCGTTTGAAAAATGGCAAACGTTGGTGAATAAAAACTTCGTGCACCAAGAAATAAGCAAATCCGTAAACAGCGATTCCCATTCCGATGTAAAGTCTAAAATCGTTTCCTGCCATCATTCCAAACATGATGCACAACCAACTTGGAATGGCGAAGATTAAAAAGAATGCATCATTTCGTTCGAAAATATGTTCATGCGGTTCGTGGTGGTCGCGGTGAAGCATCCACAAGAAACCGTGCATCACATATTTATGCGTTGCCCAAGCCATAAATTCCATACCTACAAACGTGGCAACCACAATCATTGTACTAGCAAACCAATGCATATCAATTCAAATAATTCAAAACAGCAAAAAAGACCAATTGAAAAACAAATAACCACGATCCAACGGGATTGTTTTCCTTGTTCCAATAAACAGATGCCCACTGCAGCGGCAAAGATACCACAAACCAACCCAAGTAATTGGTCCACGGAATGTTGGGCGTTTCCCAAATCCAATAATCCAATCGAATGGCAACTGGTTCAATCAGAAAGTCCAATCCCGTCATCAAGGCAGCGCCAACAACGGCTGTCATCCAAGGTCGCATTTTGAATTTCGAAACTATCTGACCTGTCGAATAACTTAAGATGTACCAATTAATTCCAATGATAAATGGAATCTCATCCAATCCTGGCCCTAAAACTTTTCCGTAATGATAATCTCCGAAAAGCCATCCTTTGTGCACACCAATCCATTCGGCCGAAAAACCAACAATGTAACAAAGCATCAAAAATGCAGCAAATGAGGCATCATGTTTTTTCTGACTCCCCACCAACAATACAAAACACAGCATCAAATGAAATGGTGTGAGCCACTTGAAGTTTTCTGAATAAGGCGACAACATGCCTAAGATTCCCACTGCGTGGAAGATCGCCAAAATGATAATTGGCCAATTGCCTTGAAAAATCTTAATCTTCTTCATCCTTTTTCTACCATTTCACCAATAATTTTTGCCGATTTCAAGCACAACGGAATGCCTCCGCCCGGATGCACACTCCCTCCACAAAACCACAAATGTTTAATCTTCTGACTAAAATTTGGATGTCTTAAAAATGCCGCATCTCGAGAATTCGAACTGCTTCCGTACAAAGAACCTTGATGCGATCCCGTGCGACTTTCAATGGTACGTGGATCCAAAATCTGCTCACATTCAATCAGATCCGCGATCGACGTTTTTAAATTTTTACTCAGTTTTTTCAGAATATTTTCGCGACTTCGTCGGATAATTGTATCCCAATCCTGACCAGTATTTCCGGGCACATTGATCATAACAAACCAATTCGAACAGCCTTCAGGAGCGTCGTTGGGCTGATATTTCGTGGTTAAATTCACATAAACCGTTGGGTCGTCCGACACGGTTTTTCCTTCAAACAACAACCTAAACTCTTCCTTATAATCGTTACTGAAGAAGATGTTATGCATGTCTAATTCAGCAAATTGCTTCTTGATTCCCCAGTAAAAAATTAATGCCGAACTGGATCTTTCCTGACTCAAGGTTTTTTCTGGGGCTGGTTGATCTTTTAATAGATTTCTGTAAGCGGGAAAAACATCTGCATTACATATTATTTGATCCGCCTTTATAAGGTTTCCATTTACCTCAATGCCTACAGCCACTTTATTTTCTACAACAATTCGATCTACAGCTTGTGATAAATAAAATCGCACACCAATTCGTTTCGCTAATTCAGTTAACGATTGTGAAATTGCATGCATCCCACCAACTGGATACCAAGCTCCAGTATTGAATTCCAAATGAGGAATACTCTGCAAAACTCCAGGTGCTCGAAACGGATCAGAACCATTGTATGTGGCATAACGATCAAACAATTGGGTCAATTTAGGATCTCCAGTTTGTTTTACATTGTCGCTGTGGAGCTTGCTAAAAATGCCTAGCCACGGCATAGAAACCACACCACGCAAGGTTTTCCAATTGATAAAATTCTGCCATTTATGCAGTGATTGATCCAAAAAAACGGGCGCTGTTGTGTTGTAAATAAATGCTCCTTTTTTCAAATAATTCGAAATCCGAGAAGCAGGAACGCTCAGTATTTCCTCTACCTGTTGAGCAAATTTATCCGGATCGCCAGACGCTGGAAGAAAGGTGCCGTCGTCCCAAAAATAATGGCAAGTATCACTCAGCCTTTCATAGTTAAAATGATCCCGTGGGTTTTCACCAGCAAGCCTGAAAAGTTCGTCTACTTGATCGGGCAAGGTGAACAACGACGGACCTGCATCAAAACGATAAGCTCCTGCTTTAATTTCCGTGAGCTTCCCGCCTGTGTAGGCGTTCCTGTCATACACCGAAACTTCGTAGCCCTTGCATGCTAATCGAATCGCAGTGGCAATTCCACCGATTCCTGCACCAATTACAATTGCCGAAGATTTCATTGCGCAAATAACCGACTTTCTTGCCATTTGTTCACTCAAAATCTAGCAAGAATCATCGTTTGATGACTTATTAACCGCTGGGTTGAAAACTTCCGAAAACAGGCTTTCTGGCTAGTAACAAAGCACCGTAATTTCGTATTTCGCCTAAACAAACGCTTATGCCCGTGCTCAGCAGCCAAGAAACAAAGTGGAAATTGATCGCAACGCCCAATT
This sequence comes from Bacteroidota bacterium, assembly GCA_947460255.1. Lineage (GTDB taxonomy): Bacteria > Bacteroidota > Bacteroidia > M30B66 > M30B66 > CAMCXT01. The sequence continues at coordinate 5,034 of CANHIS010000042.1, read as the reverse complement.
CGGAGCTTGTGAACCAACTGAGCAAAGATCTCAATGTCGACCTGCGCATCGCCACCATGCTCGTGCAACGCGGTGTAAACACTTTCGACGAAGCGCGCAGTTTTTTTCGCCCCGATCTCAACGATTTACACGATCCTTTCTTGATGAAAGACATGGATCTTGCTGTTGATCGAATCCTGCAAGCCCTCGAAAGCAACGAGAATATCATGATTTATGGCGACTACGACGTGGATGGCACAACGGCTGTATCACTTGTATTCGCTTACTTGAAGCCTTTTTTCACCGAAGAACGCATCTGCTATTACATCCCAGATCGATACAGCGAAGGCTATGGAATTTCCTTCCAAGGTATCGATGTGGCTGCAGAAGCTGGTTGCACACTCATCATCGCACTCGACTGCGGAATTCGGTCGATCGACAAGGTCGAATATGCACTTCAGAAAGAAATCGATTTCATCATTTGCGACCACCACCTTCCGGGCGCTCTCTTGCCACATGCCGCAGCAGTGCTCGATCCTAAGCGATCCGATTGCCCTTATCCTTACAAAGAATTGTCGGGTTGTGGCATCGGTTTCAAGCTGGTTCAGGCGCTCAATTCGAAACTTCAGCCCGATGTTGCTGTTTTCGACCTACTCGATCTGGTTGTTACATCTATTGCTGCCGATATTGTCCCCGTATCGGGGGAAAATAGAATTCTCGCATACTACGGCATGGAGAAAATCAACCGGCAACCGCGCCCGGGTTTGAAAGCCTTGTTGCGCCCATCGAAGGAAATTGCTGGCGATTCTGGTCAAAATTCCGAAACAAAGGAAGTTACTATCACCGATATTGTGTTCACCGCGGCTCCGCGTATCAATGCTGCTGGAAGAATCGACCATGGCAAGAAAGCGGTGAATTTATTGCTCACCGAAAATCGACAAGATGCCGATGAAGCAGTTTTCATGATTCATCAACACAACACCACCCGGAAAAGTCTCGATCAACAGATGACTGCCGAAGCGCTTGCCATTCTAGAATCTAACGAAGAGTCTTCCACAGCATGTTCCAACGTTTTGTTTCAACCACATTGGCACAAAGGCGTTGTAGGCATTGTGGCCTCTCGGGTTTTAGAAAAATACTACCGACCTACAATTGTGCTTACCGAATCGAATGGAAAAATCACGGGAAGTGCCAGATCAGTAAGAGATTACGACATCCATGAAGCCATTGGCGAATGTGCCGATTTGCTTGAACAATACGGTGGACATAAATATGCAGCTGGTTTAACCATGAAGCCCGAAAACCTAGAGGAATTCAGGGTTAGGTTTGAAAAAGTTGTAACCTCAACCATCACCGAAGAACAGAAAATTCCTGTGGTTGAAGTTGACCTAGAATTGGAGCCGGAAGAAATCAATGGGAAATTTTACCGCGTTTTGAAACAATTCGCACCCTTTGGACCAGGCAACATGGCGCCTGTTTTTGTTTCCCGCGGCATGCTCGATGATGGTCGATGCCGAATCGTTGGAACCAATCACCTAAAAATGCGGCTTGGTAAAAATGGTCAGCCAGCATTCGATGCAATTGGATTCAATCTTGGGCAGTTCGAACATGCTGTTTCTCAAGGCATTCCAGCTGATATCTGTTACGCCATCGAAGAAAACCATTGGAACGGAAAAGTTAGCCTTCAACTCAATGTGAAGGACATGAAAATCTGATTCCTAAAATCTTGAGCATAAAAAAGGCCCCGTTTCCGGAGCCTTTCATTTTCAATATATTCAGAAATTAAGCGCCTAAACGGTTCTTCAATTCTTGGTTGATTGCCTCAAGGAAATCTTCTGTGTAAAGGTATTGGCCTTCTTGAACTTTGTCGCCGTAGATGCAAACAGCCAAATCTTTGGTCATTTTTCCACTTTCAACAACGTCAATACATACTTTTTCAAGTGTTTGGCAGAAGCTGATCAAGTCTTGATTTCCATCCAAACGACCACGATGCTCCAAACCACGCGTCCAAGCGAAAATAGATGCAATTGGATTAGTAGAAGTTTTCTTTCCTTGTTGGTGAGCACGGTAGTGACGAGTAACCGTTCCATGTGCTGCTTCAGCTTCCATTGTTTTTCCATCTGGAGTAACAAGAACAGAAGTCATCAAACCTAAAGATCCGAAACCTTGTGCAACAGTGTCGCTTTGTACGTCACCATCGTAGTTTTTACAAGCCCACACGAAGTTTCCGTTCCATTTCAACGCAGACGCAACCATGTCGTCGATCAAACGGTGCTCGTAAGTGATACCGAGCTCATCCATGGTTGATTTGAATTCGTTTTGATAGATTTCTTCGAAGATATCCTTGAAACGACCATCATATTTTTTCAAGATGGTGTTCTTGGTGCTCAAATACAAAGGCCATTTTTTGCTGATGGCTTGGTTCAAGCAAGCGCGTGCAAATCCTCTGATCGACTCATCAGTATTATACATTGCCAATGCTACACCATCACCTTTGAAGTTGTAAACCTCATGTTCGTAAACTTGTCCGTCTTCACTTTCAAACTTAATGGTAAGCTTTCCTTTTCCTTTGGTTAAGAAATCGGTAGCGCGGTATTGGTCACCAAAAGCGTGACGACCGATGCAGATTGGAGCAGTCCAATTTGGAACCAAGCGTGGAACATTGCTGCAAACGATAGGTTCACGGAAAACTGTTCCGTCTAAGATGTTACGGATCGTTCCATTCGGACTTTTCCACATCTGCTTGAGGTTGAATTCTTTTACACGTGCTTCATCGGGTGTGATGGTTGCACATTTGATTCCGACATTGTATTTACGAATGGCTTCAGCGGCATCGATGGTAACCTGATCGTTGGTTTGATCGCGGTATTCCATCCCTAAATCGTAATACTTGATATCAAGTTCCAGGTAAGGAAGAATCAGTTTTTCTTTGATGAATTTCCAGATAATTCTGGTCATTTCATCTCCATCCAGTTCTACAACCGGATTTGCTACTTGAATTTTATTCATTGCGTATGGTGTTGTTTTACAAGCGAAAAGAATCCTAGGTCAGTCGGATTTTTTTCCGCGGCAAAGGACGCAAACTGCCACCATATCCGCAACCTTATCAATCAATTAATAGTATGCAGCATTAAATTTTTTGCGTGTACGCTTTTAATGCCATCGAAAAACTAATTTGCACCCGCTTTAAACACTATGGAAATCGCTTTCAAAAAAGGAATAATTAGCTACAAAGTTGAAGGGCAAGGTCCGGCCATTGTTTTTCTTCATGGCTTCATGGAAAGTGCTCGAATTTGGAGGTCTTTTTCAGAAAATCTGAGCACGAAGTTCAAGGTGATTCGCATCAATCTTCCCGGCCACGGCAAGTCTTCTGTGCACAGCGATAACCATTCGATGGAGTTTATGGCAGAGGCTGTGAAAGTTGTTTTGGATGCCGAAAAGGTTACAAAAGCAATGTTGGTTGGCCATTCAATGGGTGGTTATGTAGCTCTTGCGTTTGCCGAACTGCACGCTCCAATGATTTCCGGATTGGTGATGTTCAATTCGATTTGTTTTGCTGATGCGAAAGAAAAAAAGGCCGACCGAGAACGAGCTATGAAAGCTGCTGATGCTCATAAAATGAAATACATTACTTCTGTAATTCCGAATTTGTTTTTCGAAAGATCAGGAGTGAAGGCAAGCAAGCGCATTTTCAAAATGGTGAAAATTGCATCAAAGCAATCGAAGGAAGGAATTTTGGCTGCCATAGCAGGAATGAGAGATCGAAAAGACCGTTCCGACGTGCTGAAATCTGCAGGTTTTCCAATGATGATTTTGGCCGGTCACGACGATATGTTGATTCCTCTCGAAAGGTCAAAAGAAATGGCTGCACTCAATCCTAAGGCACAACTTGTGGTGCTCGAAGAATGCGCACATCTCGCATTTATAGAACAAGAAAAGGAGAGCTTTAAAGCCGTACAGACTTTTGCTCTCCAGAAAATCCTTTAAGATTTACTGTTTACATTTCGATTGATTCACCGATTTTCATCAGGATCAATTCAATTCCTTTACTGGCAAAATGTGCTTTCGCTGCTGCGTGATCAATTGTGATCGGTGGAAATGTGTCGAAATGCATACCAATTACTTTTTTCAACCCCATTATTTCTGCAGCCCAAGCGGCACGGTCGATACCCATGGTAAACAAATCACCGATTGGTAAAAATGCGAACGATGGTTTGTAGAAATCTGCAATCAGTTTCATGTCGCTAAATACATCGGTGTCTCCTGCAAAATATGCAGTTTGACCTTCAATAGTTAGCACAATTCCATTAGGATTTCCGCCATAGCTGCCATCGGGCAACGAGCTTGAGTGAAGCGCTTGGGTTAAACTCAGCGACACATTTCCGGAGGAGAATTTTCCACCGGTATTCATCCCAACAGTATTTTTTACACCTTGATTTCCAAACCATGTTGCCACTTCATAATTTGCTACAAGTGTTGCTCCACTTTGGTTTGCAATTTCAGCAGCATCGGCCAAATGGTCGCCGTGGCCATGAGAAATCGCGATAATACTTGGGTTTAACAATGTAATATCAATATGTGCTGCTGCAGGATTCGGTCTGATAAATGGATCAAACAAAACTTTTGAGCCACCAGCCGATGCCTCAAAACAAGAATGTCCATAAAAGGTAATCTTCATGATCGAAATTGGGTTATGTTGGGTGACTAAAGTACCACAAAACAAATAAAAATGCCCTCAGAGTTTCCTCCGAGGGCATTTCCAATTGTTGGTTTGTGATACTAATTATGGATTTCCGTCATCGTCATCGTTGTCATCATCATTGTCGTCAGTCGAATCATCGTCTGAATCATCACTGCTATCGTTAGATGAATCATCAGATGAATCATCATTGCTATCGTTAGAAGAATCATCGCTTGAGTCATCATTGCTATCGTTAGAAGAATCGTCGCCTACTAAAGTTCCTGTTGTTCCTTTGTTTCCGATTCCTTGTACGGTATTCAAGTCGTCTTCTAAGAATAGCTCTTCTTTTTCGCAAGAGCTTAAGAACATTACTG
>CANHIS010000041.1 GCA_947460255.1 Bacteroidota bacterium | reverse complement strand
TTTCAAGGCAAAAAAGCTTTTCCAGTCATCATTAAAAAAAGAACCAGCAGCTGCAAACTACGGTCTTGCGAGAATACATTTCGACCGTCTTAATCATTTCCACTCTTTAGATTCAGCTTACAAAAGACTTCAAAATTCAGAAGCAGCTTTTATACTTCTCACAGAAAAGAAGAAAATCAAATATTTGAATTTTGGCATTAACGATAGTTCAATAAGCCAACTTAAAAACAGCATTTATGAGGAGGCATTTAAAGATGCAGGCAAATCTGTGCAACCAAACGGATATCATAATTATATTGCAACTTTCCCTGGTACACCTTTGTTAAATAAGGCAATTCATCTGAGAGATAGTTTTGCCTTAAATAATTGCATTGCAAGTGGAAATGCAGTTGAATTTGAATCATTTCTTCAACAATATCCAGATTCTGAGTTTCGCACAATCGCGGAAAAGAAATTAGACCGACTTCGATTTGAGATTGTGCTTAAGGCGAATTCAATTCCAGAATTCGAGAACTATCTACTTAAATTCCCGAAATCTGCATTTACTAACGATGTTGAAAATGCGATTTATCAATTGCAAGTTTTAAAGGGAACTCAAGATGAGCTATATCGATTTGTGAAACGTTATCCCAAGAACATTAATACGCCTCAGGCTTGGGAGCAGCTTTATGCATTGTTTACCTCTGATCAAAGAACAGAAAGTATCACAAAGTTTAAAGAACAATTTCCCGAATTCCCTTTTCAGGAAATGATTTCAAAAGATTTTGAAAGGGCAAAAATTCGTTTGTTTCCTGTTGTTCAAGGAGAAAGGTGGGGATATGCCGACAGTACTGGAAAGATTTTAATTCCCTATCAATTTGAGGATGCAGAGTACTTCTCAGAAAATCTTGCATTGGTACAAATCAATGGTAAGAAAGGTTTCATCAACAAAAATGGTTTTAAAGTAGTATCTCCGATTTACAAAGAAGCCGATTCATTTGTAAATGGGTTGTCGATTGTTGAGACAGATTCAGCAACAGGCATAATTAATCCACGAGGAGAATGGATTGTACCACCTATTTATTACAATATTTCGGGGCCATTCGGTGACTTCTACCGTGTTGAAAACAATGAAAAATTTGGTGTAATTAGCAATAAAGGGAAATTAGTTACTGAAATTAAATACGAGGATTTAGATGGATTCTCCGAAGGCATGGCAGCCTTTGCAATTGATGGTTTAGCAGGTTTTATTGATACTACTGGGAAGGAAATTATTGCTGCTCAATTTGAAGAAGCAGGCGCCTTTATTAAAGGTTTAGCCAAAGTAATGCTGAATGAAAAATATGGAATGATAAACACAGCTGGGAAGTTTGTAATCCCTGCTAAATTCGTTAAAATTTCAAATCCTCATGAAGGACGGCTCCTTGTATCGACTGAAAAAAAATGTGCTTATTATGATTTAAACGGAAAACAGATTATACCACCATCAGAAATTTGTGCTGGTCCGGTATTAGGTATTGAAGGATTTCAAGAAGGGTTGGCAAGAATAGAAAGAAAAGGAAAATATGGGTTTATCGATAAGAAAGGAAAATTAATCATTCCAGTAAATTTCGAACAAGTGGGCTTTTTCTCTAACGGATTAGCCCCTTTTCGTAAGAAAAAGAAGTGGGGCTATATCAATAAATCAGGCAAAGTGATCATTGAGCCAATATATGATGCCGCTTCACCTTTTGTTGATGGGAAAGCGAAAGTCAAAAAAGACGGATTATTCGGAATAATTAGCAAAGAAGGAAAGCTCATATTAAATGCACAATACAATGAAATAATTGAGTTCAATGGTTATTTTATCGCTTCTAATGATGATTTGAAGTATTTATATGATCAAGATTTAAATCAATTATTAAAGGATTGTTCGGAAATTAAACAAACAAAAGCTCCTGAGGTATTTCAAATTATACGAAATAATAAATTTGCTTATTATCATGTTGAAACCAAAATGATTTTTGGTGAGGAATTACTTATCGAATAGCAAAATCGAACCATGCAAGCATAGCGATTGCATTTCGGATTATACACCAATCTATATTTGGAATCCATATACCTAAACCATTTCAATTGAATAATTATTAGATTGAGATATTCGTAATCTTACAATTGATTTAACTTTATTGAATACACTATTAATAAATCAATATATGATGTCGTATTTTTTATTCTCGAAAGACATATATTTGTGTAAACAATAAACAATGCGCTGGCTAAAATTCCTATTTAAAAAGTTTACTGGTTTTTTCATTAAAGGACTTTTACTCATTACGCCGATTGGCCTTACAGTTTACGTTGTTTATCAGTGTTATCGATTTATTCAGGGAATATTTCCAACTGAATATTTCCTTGTAAGCGTAGGAATTGTTTTGTTTGGAACTGCATTTCTGGGTTTTTTAGGTACATTTTTAATACAAACACCAATTTTACAATTCTTCGATCGTACACTTGAACGAATTCCATTGGTGAAATTTATCTACACATCTATTCGCGACTTGATGTCGGCTTTTATGGGGAATGAGAAGCGTTTTTCGAAGCCTGTTTTAGTGCAAGTGCAAAAGGATGGAGGTATGTACAAATTAGGTTTTATCACACAAAAAGACCTAACCCACATAGGTGTAAAATCTGGAAAATCGGCTGTTTATATGCCGCACAGTTATAACTTTTCGGGAAACTTGTTTATTGTCGACAATGAATCAATAACGCCAATTGATGCGGCATCTGAAGATGTTATGAAATTCATTGTTTCAGGAGGAATCACGAAGATTTAATTTCCCCAGAGGGAATTGGTACGAATTAAACCAAACAATTTCGCTTAATTAATTCGTCTTGAATTCTGAGTTAAAATGGAATTGAAGTTTAGGGAAATCTGCAATCAATGTATTGAGCATCCAGCTAGATTCAGCTAAAAACACTGGGTTTCCTTCCTTGTCGTATGCCACTTGATGTGACCTATATTTCACAAAATTCTCGAATTCTGTTTTGTCTTCGTAAGTAATCCAACAAGCTTTAAAAACATTCATGTGGTGAAAATTACATGATGCACCATATTCGTGTTTCAAACGGTATTGAATTACCTCAAACTGAAGTTCACCAACCGTTCCGATGATTTTCTTGTTTCCCATATTTTGGATAAACAACTGTGCCACACCTTCTTCTGTAAGCTGCTGAACACCTTTTTCCAATTGCTTAGATTTCAAAGGGTCTGCATTCACCACTTCCTTGAATATTTCTGGAGAAAAACTTGGAATTCCTTTAAAAGTAAGTTGTTCTCCTTCTGTGAGTGTATCGCCAATTTTGAAATTACCTGTGTCGTAAAGTCCAATTACATCGCCCGGCCAAGCTTCTTCGATGATGTTCTTCTCTTGCGCCATGAACGTTGCAGGACTGCTAAATCGAAAATCCTTGTTCAAACGCACATGATGGAAAAACTTATTTCGTTCGAATTTTCCAGAGCAAACGCGTAAAAACGCAATTCGATCGCGGTGCCGAGGATCAATATTGGCATGAATCTTAAATACGAACCCGCTAAATTTTGCTTCCTCAGGATTCACCATGCGCTTATCTGCTTCCCTCGGGCGCGGTGCTGGAGCCAATCGAATAAAGGTGTCGAGCAATTCTCGAACGCCGAAGTTGTTAATTGCAGATCCAAAAAACACGGGAGCTAAATGTCCATCGCGAAACTTCTGCTCATCAAAATCACCATAAACGCCTTCAATCAATTCAACATCTTGACGCAGTTGTTCGGCATCTTTCGAACCAACGGTGGCATCCAAATTTGGATCCTCTAAACTGCTAATCGTTACGATATCTTCCTCAATTTTAGTTTTGTTTGGATTGAAGAGATTTAAAGATTTATCGAACAAATTGTAAACGCCTTTAAACGTTTGTCCGATACTGATTGGCCAAGACAACGGGCGAACTTTAATACTTAATTTTTCTTCCAACTCATCCAACAAATCGAAGGGATTTTGGCCTTCGCGATCGAGTTTATTGATAAAAACTATTACAGGAGTATCGCGCATTCGGCAAACCTCCATCAGCTTTTGAGTTTGCTCTTCCACACCTTTCACACAGTCGATTACGAGAATTACGCTATCTACTGCAGTCAAAGTGCGGTATGTATCCTCTGCGAAATCTTTGTGTCCAGGCGTATCTAGTAAGTTTACCTGTACATCGAGGTAATTAAAGGCCATAACAGATGTTGCAACTGAGATTCCACGCTGCTTTTCGATCTCCATGAAATCGGATGCTGCAGTGTTTTTAATCTTGTTCGACTTCACTGCTCCAGCAGTTTGAATGGCGCCACCAAACAGCAGAAGTTTCTCTGTTAACGTGGTTTTCCCGGCATCGGGGTGGGAAATAATGGCAAAAGTGCGGCGCTTACCGATTTCTTCGCTGATCTGGCTCATAGCTTTAAAACGGCTGCAAAAGTAGGCAATTGAACGCTGCTACTTACTTTAACTTGAGGATTTTAATTTCGGTTCTTCTATTGAGTTGTCGCCCTTGGGCCGAATCGTTGCTTGCAATTGGCTGTCGGTAAGATCTTCCAAATGCTCCAACCCTCTTTGCTTCGATTCCATTTCTCACCAGAAAATCGCGCACAACGTTGGCTCTAGCATCCGATAAACGCTGGTTGAAGGTCATTGTTCCAACATTGTCGGTATGTCCAGAAATTTCTATCGCCATCATTGGATATCTTTTCATGGTGGATAAAAGCGTATTCAATGACTTGTAGGAATTCGGACGGAGTGTTGATTTATTGAAATCGAAGAAAATATTGTTGAGTACGATCTTCGCTCCTTTTTCGGCACGAATTAATTGAACGTCATGGATAATTTCATTTTTATCGGCACCTTCTGGAACAGTAATTTGCGCTGTGTGGGTTAAATATCCTTCAGCATTTACTGTGATATTGTAAACAGCTCCGTTAAAAACCACACAGTCATAAACACCTGGCTTTTGGTAAAGAAGCACCGGAATTCCGCCGTATTCAGTAATCGAAATTTGTGCATTAATAGAGTCGCCCGTTTCAGCATTGTAGATTCGACCTTTTAATATCGACATCAAATTTCTATCGAGTTTCTTCAAGCTAAAACTCTTAGAAATTTCTTGGCCTTTCATTTCGGCGCCTATTTTCACTGTGTCGAGCAACATGGAGTATCCTAGCGATTTTACTCGAATTTGGTAATCTCTTCCAGGAGGTAAAGTGATATCATATTCTCCCTTTTTATTTGTTACCGATAGCTTTACAACTTCGAGTGAACCCAATTCTAAGAATTCAACCTCTCCGGCAAGCGGGATATTTGAAGCAATATCAATCACTCGGCCATTCACTGTGGCTTGAAAATCTCGAGACAATTCAACTTTACGCTGAACCACTTGACTACCAGCATCGTATGGCAGATCGATTACTTCAGTGTAAGGAAGATATTTGCTTGAAGTAACCGTGATTTGATAGGCCTTTCCAGCAGGGACATTGGCAATAGTTTCACCATTTTCGGTTTCTCGTTTCACGATAATCTGCCCCGAACTCAGGTCTCTAATTTCGATAGTCGCTTGCAAATTCATCCCTGCAGTAGTATCGGAAATTGAGAATTGGAGTGATGAAAGTGCTTCCACATCGGTTAAGAAGTGCATCACATAAATATCTTTGTCCCCAAATCCCTCATCTCGGTAAGAAGAAAAATACGCTCTTTTTCCATCTTTTGAGAGGATAAAGAAAACGTCGTCTTCTGGAGAATTAATAGGGTATCCAACATTTATTGGCGCGCTAAAAACTCCGTTTTCAAAAGTGGTTTTAAAGATGTCGAAACCGCCCATGGTGTTGTGCCCACGAGAGCTGAAGTAAACTGTTTTTCCATCAGGATGGCAGAAAACACCATCTTCCTCATATTTAGTATTAACAATTTCTCCAGCATTTCTGATGTTTGAAATCTTGCCATTGTCCGATACATCTGCAAGATAAATGTCTTTTGATTTTGCCTTTGCTGAATCGGCTCGATTCGATATAAAAAACAATGTTTTGCCGTCGATTGAATACGCTGCATGGTTTTCGTAATCTTTCGAATTAATCTCCCTAATTCCTTTTGGAGAGCTCCATTCGATGCCATCTTGCGTGGATTCAAATATGTCGCCTCCGCCAACAGTTCTATAAATGAGCAATTTTTTCCCGTCCGGGGATAAGTTAATCGTTCCGTCGTGTTCTGTAGAATTGATCGGCTTTCCAACGTTTCGTGCAGCTGCCCAGTCGCCATCTACACGGTACGACAAATAGATATCTTCCAGATACATTGAATCGCTTGGATCTACAAGATTTCCGGTGGTTCCTTCTCGCCTTGACGTAAACATAATCTTGTTTTCATCTTCGGTGAGTACTGGTGCATAATCTGCGAACTTTGAATTGATATTGGGCCCTAGATTCTCAATTCTAACCCGCACCGGAGACTTCACCAATTGAATTCCTGATTCACATTCACGAATTGCCTTGTCGGCGCGAGCCAATTGATTAGGTTCTGCTTTTGCTCCAAGAGAATCAATATAGGCTTCAAATACCTTGATCGCTTTTTCGAAATCGAGTCCGTACTGATAAGCAACACCCAAATCGAACATGAAGCCAGTGCCCATTTGCGCTCTGAGTGTTTTAGCTCTTTCTAAAAATGGAAGCGCATTTAAACGGTCTTTACCTAAGCTAAGATAGCAAAGCCCAATTTGATAATTTAAATCTGCACTGTTCGAGTTAAACTCCTGAGCTTTAAGATATTGCTCCAATGCTTGTTCGTAATAATTCGGTCCTTTAAAGAAAAATCCATCTCCTTTACGAAAAGCTTCAAATGCTGCGCTGAATTCTTTTTCTCGACCAGGAAAATTCTTTTCACGAAACTCAATTTCACTGGTATTAACCTGCGCTACCGCAGGAAAAATCACCAAAATGAGGGATAAAACTAAGAGGTGATGCTTGATAGTATTGAAATTCATAAGGTTATACTTGGTTCAAATTACCACCTACGAAGATAAATTCTTAAGTTGAATCGCAAGTGGTTGTAGGGGCGTTAGGCACCGATCTTACCAACAATAGAAAAGGGTGAATGAATTCATCTAGAACCTAGTGTTTAAGCCAGTTTTGGATGATTAGTTCTCCTTGAGGTGTTAATACCGATTCGGGATGAAATTGAATTCCGGTGATTGGTAAACTTTGGTGTTGGATGGCTAAAATCTCGTTGTGTTCGTCGATAGATAAAACATTCCAATCCTTGGTAAGAGAAACGCCATCAACCGTCCATGAATGATAGGATCCAGCATCGAAATCATTTCCAAATTTCTCAAAAATTGATGTGTGATCTAGAATTATACCTTTCCGAGCAATCCCGTGGTAAACGGCATCTAATTGTTTCAATCGGCTTCCACTGTGTAACGCGAGCGCTTGATGCCCCAAGCAAACACCCAAAATTTTCGATTTCCCCCAACATAGGTTAATCACTTCCATCAATTTTCCAGCTTCATCCGGCAAGCCGGGACCAGGAGAAAGCACCACGGTAGAATACTGTAAAACCACCTGTGGATTTGGCAAATCATTTCGCATCACAACAGGCTTTACTCCACTCACAGAGTACAATAAATGATAAAGATTATAGGTAAATGAATCGAAATTATCAAGTAAAAGAATAGGTTGATTCATGAATGGAAGTTGTGCGATTCTCGGTGGTGAAAGGTTGAAATAATTTGCGCAATTTTACAACGTGTTAGGAACGAAAAAAAACATACTGCTTTTCTGCATCCTTTTGAACTTTGTTCGGTTAAATGGTCAACAAGAAAACGATCTAAAGGTTAGGCCAATACTGGAATTGAGACATCATTATGTAACATTTCGTGGCGATATTATCAAAAGCAATATTTCGGCATCTTCGCCATTTACCGAATTGGCAGCTGGAATTCGATACCGAAATTTTGACATGTTTTTGAGTGCTGGTACAGGTCAATTAACGACTTCCCAATATTTTGGATTTGAACTGTTGAATTTTCAATCTGATTTTTCGACAATCGATTTTCAATTTAGATACAAACCATTCAGATTCTCAAAACTATCGCCTTACATTCAAACTGGCATTGGTTATTCTTGGTTTTCGAGCTTTACCGACATGAAAGATGCGAATGGCTCAATTTATTATGGCTGGTCGGACGGAAAATTTAAGGATCTCCCAGAATCAGATTTTAACGAGTCTACTGCGAAAGAACTTCAGCGCGATTTTGTTTATGAAACACCTTTAGCGATTGATCAATCTACCCTTTACTTTCCTATCAATATTGGATTAGAATACAAGATTTCACAGCATTTAAGATTTCATACAGGTTGGCAATTCACCTTGTTGCAATCCGACAATATGGATAGAAGTACTTCTACCGCAGCATGGGATCACTTGCAAAGTTTCAACCTCGGTTTAAGTGTTACACTTTCAAAAAGAACTGTTTCAAAAAAACAAGACAAGCCCAAAGAATTGCCCATCAATAAGGCAATGTTTAAGAATGTAGATTTTAAGGAGATTCTGTATTCTGATGAAGATCAAGATGGAGTGAACGACTTAAATGATCAGTGTTATGGCACTCCACAAGGTGCTGTGGTGGATAAATTTGGCTGTCCGTCGGATACTGATGGAGACGGGGTTTTAGACTTCGTGGATGCAGAAATTCAGTCTCCCACTGATTTTCAAATTCATTCAGATGGAAAAGCTTGGACAGAGGAAGAAACGCAGAAACATTACAATGATTCGATCGCTTTGTTTGTGCGTGTTTTAAGGAAGACATCGAAAAATTCGAGGCCATATCCAGTTCGAAAGTACATCCCTGAGGCAAACTATCGAGCATTCGACAAATTGCTTGAATTGCATCCAGAATGGAATTTGCAAATTGTGTATCAGAAAGAATCTATACCTGCAGATTTAATGATTTTCGACATTAATAAAGATGGTCGAATCACACTTCAAGAGATTGAAACACTTACTCATCGATTGTTTGATGGAAGTGAAAAAGGACTAACCCAAGAGAAGATTCAAAAAGCGATCACTTATGTATTTCAACACCAGTAAGTTAGCTTTCGTAGTTATTTTGATGCTTGTGGTAAGTTTAACTGCATTTAGTCAACCTAGTGCACGAATTTCAGGTGTTTCACATGGGAGACCGGGCTACAGTGCTGGTTTGAACTTAGAAATTGTACGTAGTGGAATTATTGGCCCTGTTCGGATAAAGTTGGACTTACCTAAAAACTGGAAGGCTAAATCATATGGATTTGATAAACGGGCAACTCTGGAGGAGCTAGATGGACAAACAACCATATTGTGGTTATCGCTTCCAGTTTTAGACACCGTTAAATATAGTTTCGATGTGAGAATTCCTGATTCACAACCCATTCAAACAGAAGTTGTGCGTGGCGTTTTGGAGTATTTTAATTCTGAGGGAAAGAAAATGTCGATACCGATTTCTTCACATCAATTAAAGATGATGCGGTATTTTTCTCGCTATCAATAAGTTCCGTTTCTTCTTCGCAAGAACCATTCAGCACTAAGGAAGGCGAGTAATAAAAAGAAAATCCATTCTATTTTAATAAGCTCTTCGAGGCGCGTTTCGCTGTGAGAAACAGGCTTCACATCTTCACGCTTTCCAATAAGATCGGGCAATGAGCTCAGTTGATCAGGTTGAAGAAGTTTGCCTTGATTTCTTTCTGCCCACGTTTTCAACAAATTGTGATCCGCAGTAGTATTGATCATCTCAGCCAAAACTGGTCTCACAATGAAACGTCCATAAGCTTGATATTGCTTGCCCGAAACGCTGGTTATCGCTTCGTATTTATATTCTCCAGCATTCAACAACCCTGCATCCAATCGGTAAGCATTGGATGTTCGAGTGAAAGTGTATGGAAACTTTTTACCGTTTTGATCTATAATCGTGAGTGAAACATCTGGAGTATTTACCAATTCATAAGTAGCATTGTAAACTTCTGCTTCAAAAGTTACTGATTCATTTTCTGAAAAGCTGTTGGAGGTTACAATTCTTAGATTTCTCCGTTCAGTTCGAACGCTTAGATATTGAACAATTCGAGACAAGAAATTATCGAATAAACTATGGTCTTGCTTTTCCGCAAACGATTGTAATCTCCACCTCCAAATACCTTCACCTGCGAGTACAGCTTGTTTTTTATCCACTGATGAGCTAAAGGCTAGAAGCGGAAATTGTGTATCAACGGAGCCAATTCTTTGATTAAACAAGACGGTAGCTTGTGGTTGCACCTTTATGCTTGCATTCATTACTTGAAGAGGTTCAAGACTGGCTGATGCCAACATCAAATCTTCACTCAAGGTAAACAAGCTGAAGTCTTTGTTCAATTTGGGTTGTGCGTCGTTAAAACCTCCACGGCTGCTATTAAACTGCAGGATCGACTGGGCTTGGTTTAGTGCCTGAATTCCAGAATTTTGTCCTGCAATAAACCATACTGGCGTTCCGTTTGATTGAATTTCATTTAGCACCTTTGCAGCAGGATTATTGCGTGAAGGCAATTGGTGCATCACAACCAAACTATAGGGTTTAGTTGACGCATTGAAGCTGGCTCCCATCTGCACATCCACTTCATAATTTTCATTTTGCTGGAGCGAGAAACGAATAGCCGCAACGTCAGGATGCGGAGCATCAGCAAGAATGAGTACTTTTTGACGGCTATCGAGCACTTCAATAAAAAAGTCGCGTGTGTTATTCGCAAAAGTGAACTCCCCATTTACAGCGCTCAAAGAAACTTTGTATCGTTGTATGCCCGATTCGTCGGCCTTAAAACGGAATTCTTCTTTCTTAAGGAAGCTGTTTCCTGAAATGCTAATATTCCTAGTTTCTAGAAGTTTTCCATTTTTTTCGATGCGCAATACAGAATTTTGTCCGTTCAACTTTCTCGCATCAATATTTACTTCAACAGGAAAGGTGTTGTTTAGGTAAGCCAACTGGTTGTGGTTTACCTGCTGAATCATCAAATCTCTTTTTAAAGTCGTGTCTCCTAAAGCAATTGTATACACTGGAGCTTTGAGTTCATTGCGAACGTAAAGCGGACTCACTCCTTTGTTATAAATTCCGTCGGTTGCTACAATTACAGCACCTACATTTCGATTTAAATAAAGGTTATTAATCTCTTTGAAAGCTGCAGAGATGTCTGTTTCTTTTCCCTTGTAATTCAAATTAAACGAATCAAGAATTCGATCGGAGAAGCTATATTTTTTCACTTCATAATTCTCCGACAGACTAGCTTCTAATTTGATCAATTGATCTGGCCAATTTTTCTGATAGAACTCAGCATTCTTACCATTTATTAAGGATGCTGAATTGTCTTGCAAAATAACGATGACGGGTTTTTCGATGGTCCGTGTTACAAAACGCAAAAGCGGGGAAAAGAGCAGAAAAACAAGCAGAGAAACAGCTGTGAATCGAAGTCCGAACAGTATTTTAGGAAGCCACTTTCCGCTTTCAGAAAATGCTTTGTTTTTTCTATACAACAGCCATGCATAAAGCAAACCTGTTAAAAAACAGATTAGAAGAAACCAAACCGGATACTGGAAAACGAATTCGAAACTCAAAGTAGTGAAATCAGGATTAAACCGGTAGAACGAAAAATGATTGTAGATCTTATGAATTTACATGCGCATTCCGCCGCACACGTTTATCACTTGACCGTTAACATAAGCAGACATTTCAGAGGCTAAAAAAACAGCCACATTTGCAACATCGGCAGGAGTTCCTCCACGTTTCAATGGAATACCTTCTGTCCATTGTTTACGAACATCTTCAGAAAGCTCTGCAGTCATTTCAGTTTCAATAAAACCGGGTGCTATAGCGTTGCTTCTAATATTTCTAGATCCAAGTTCTTGGGCTACAGATTTGGTGAAACCTTCGATTCCAGCCTTTGATGCAGCATAATTAGCTTGACCAGCGTTTCCGCTTCCACCAACAACAGAACTCATATTGATAAAAACACCAAAACGATTTTTCAGCATTGGCTTTATTGAAGCCTTAGTAAGATTAAATACTGACTTAAGGTTTGTGTGAATTACTGCATCAAACTGCTCTTCACTCATTCTCATCAATAAGCCATCTTTAGTGATTCCTGCGTTGTTCACCACAATATGTAGGTCGCCAAAATCTGCTAATACATTGTTAACGAGAGATTCTGCAGCACTAAATTCAGCGGCATCTGAATTGTATCCTTTTGCTTTAACGCCCAAAGCTGAAAGTTCTGTTTCAAGTTCACGGGCTTTTTGCTCAGACGACATGTAAGTGAAAGCAACATGGGCGCCTTCTTCAGCAAATCTTAATGCCAATCCTCGTCCAATTCCACGTGTAGCTCCGGTAATGATGGCAACCTTATCTTGTAGTAGTTTCATAAGAACATTTAAGACTTCAAACCTACATGAAATCGTGCTTATCGCCAAGTTCAGTTGTATGGAATTTTCAATGAAAAACCAACAATTAGGAATAGTTTGGAAAACGACTTACTCTTTTGGTCGCAAAGATCGCTTGTACTTTATCCACTTTCTTAAGTGAAACAACTTGTAAAAAAATGCCCGAAGCCCTTTTCTTCTAAAGGATGTGAGTGTGCTTGTTCCATGAGAATAAGGTAATCTCCCAACTGTATATAAATTCTCATCATTATGATCATAATCTGCATGTATTTCAAGTGTTTTCATTTCTTGAATCATACTGATATGACGATTATCAGGAGCATTCGGTGTCAAGGTTAAAGTAATAAATGAATCTCTGGGGTATTCAAATTGAATGGTAAAACGACCTTGACCATCGGCGATGATTCCATTGGATGCACGATCTTGAAAATAGGTTATGATCGCATTAGGTAAAGGAAGGTTTTCAGCATTTACAGCTTGTCCATGAAAATGCGTTCCTACAATAGTATAATTTGAAGTGCCTTCAAAAACAAGTGTCGGTTTGATTTGCTGGCAGATTTCGTGATGAACTTTATCTGAAGTTTGACCTTGAAGCGTTAATCCAGTAAATCCTAAAACCCCAGCCAACCAATAATTTCGAGGTTTTAAGGTTCCTTTTTGAATGATCGAAGGAAACAGCTCTCTTTGTAGTTGGTCTTTGCGAAACCTTCCGCAAGATTCTATATTTCTATTCTTGAAATAACTTATGAGTTCTTGATCTGTAAAGCCTGAAAAATCAGTTACATGTTTTGCACATGATCCACAGTATTTCCCACCATCAATTGATTGCATTTTATCCCATGGTTCAGAACATGGATTTGGAACTTCAATTTTCAGAGGAACTGGCTTCATGTTTCTGTCTTTTGAACATCCGTTTAATTCGATATTTCAATCGTTTGTGCCAAGGCGGCCTCTCGTAAATGACCATTCCGACGATTATAGCTTGAGCCAACTTCAATTCTAATTTCAATGGAGAGGATGAAATAGCGATCAATTCTTCAAATGTAAATTGCTCACGAAGAGTTTCGAATCCAACATAAGTTATTACGAGCTCATAACTAGTTTGTCGATTCATAGAATCCGGAATTATCAACTCGAATTCGCCATCAAAATTTGTGTGGGCTGCAACTTTCAAAGGGAGCAATTGAACAGCAGCAAATGGTATTGATTCGGCGGTGTTTGCATCCGTAACAATTCCCTTCAGGCGTATGAAATTGGTTTCACTATTCTCTATTGATATAGTAGAATCAATCAGTTTGGGATCTGTTTGCTCGAAGCTTTTTTGACTTGTTTGAGCAAATGTTGGCAGACTAATCCCAGCGAGAGCTGGAAGTAACCACCAGCCAGAAAACGACTTCTTGGGCTTTGGAATTTCGAATGGAGTATTAAGTTTTGAAACTGGAATTCTTCCGCAAATAGATGAATTGCGATGTGTCTCAAAATAGTTATGAAGCTGTTGATCGGTAAACCTCGAAAAATCAATCACCGACTTAGCACAATTCTTACAAAATCGTCCTTCATCTCTTAAATCCATTCCTGTCCAATCTTCTTGACAAGCCTGGGGAATTTTGATTTGCGCGAACGGTTGGGTGCTGTTATTCATAACCTGAAACGAAACTAACTGATTAAAACGCGCTACCCAAAAACAAAAAAGGCTCATCATCGCTGAAGAGCCTTTTTGACTACGTAGAACGCAGAAATATAGTATTCAAATGTTAGTGAGCATCTGTTGCTGCATCATGAGCAGCAGTATCGCCAGCAGGTTTGCAACAATCTTTCATTTTTGCGTCAGGAGCGCAGCAAGCTTTGGCTCCAGCAGCCGACATTTCGTTGCAAGCTGAACCATCATTGTGTTTGCAGCTACTTGTTGCATCATCCCAAGTACAAGCTTTACCAGTTGCTGAACATACACCTGCTTGTTTGCAATGTGCTTCCATCATGGCTTTGTTGTTAAGACTTCCATCTTCCTTGTTGGTAGCAACTACAGCGATATAAGGAGCAATTACAAGTGAAACGATACTCATCAATTTAATAAGGATGTTCATCGACGGACCAGAAGTATCTTTAAATGGATCTCCAACAGTATCTCCAGTAACAGATGCCTTATGTGGTTCTGATTTCTTGTAGAACATTTCTCCATTGATCATCACACCTTTCTCGAAAGATTTCTTTGCGTTATCCCAAGCTCCACCAGCATTCGATTGGAAAATTCCCATCAAAACGCCTGAAACTGTAACTCCAGCCAATAGACCACCAAGAACTTCTGGCCCAAAAATAAATCCAACAACAACTGGTGTAATTAAGGCAATTGCTCCAGGGAGCATCATTTCCCGGATCGACGCTTTAGTAGAGATTGCAACGCACTTTTCATATTCAGGCTTTGCTTTGTATTCCATGATTCCTGGGATTTCGCGGAACTGACGACGAACCTCCTGAACCATGTCCATTGCAGCTTTACCAACAGCTTGGATACACAATGCAGAGAAAATAAATGGAATCATACCACCAATAAATAAACCTGCAAGAACAGGTGCTTTATAAATGTCGATTGCATCAATTCCTGCAATACCTACGAAAGCAGCAAACAAAGCGAGTGACGTTAATGCAGCTGAAGCAATTGCAAAACCTTTACCTGTTGCAGCTGTAGTATTTCCAACAGCATCAAGATTATCGGTACGCTCGCGAACTTCAGGAGGAAGTTGGCTCATTTCTGCGATACCTCCTGCATTGTCTGCGATTGGTCCGAAAGCATCAATTGCCAATTGCATTGCTGTAGTAGCCATCATACCCGCTGCGGCAATAGCAACTCCGTATAAACCAGCAAAATGGTAAGATGCCATGATACCAGCTGCCAAAGTGATGATAGGAATAACAGTAGATTTCATTCCTACTGATAGACCACCAATAATATTTGTAGCGTGACCAGTCGAGCTTTGCTGAATAATTGAATTTACAGGAGGCTTGCCCATTGCGGTGTAATACTCAGTAACAATACTCATGATCGCACCTACAACAGTTCCAACAACAATTGCAAGGAATACATTGATGTTTGTGAATTCATATCCGCGCAAGCTCAATGTTTCAGGAAGCATCCACATTACAATGAAGTAAGATGCAATAACTGTAAGGATCATTGATGACCAGTTACCCAAGTTTAGGGCATTCTGAACATTCGATTTTTCACCTTTAATTGTTACGAAGAAAGTTCCAACGATTGAGAAAATGATACCCAAACCACAGATTAACATTGGAAGAAGAATTGGTGACATCCCACCAAAACTATCGGTTGATGCATCGATTTCTTGACCAAGTACCATTGTTGCTAGAATAGTTGCTACATATGATCCGAATAAATCGGCACCCATACCGGCAACATCTCCAACATTATCACCTACGTTATCGGCGATAGTTGCAGGATTACGAACGTCATCTTCAGGGATTCCTGCTTCAACTTTTCCTACTAGGTCAGCTCCAACATCGGCTGCTTTGGTGTAAATACCACCACCAACACGAGCGAAAAGTGCGATCGATTCAGCACCAAGAGAGAAGCCAGTCAATACTTCGATGGCAGTTCTCATTTGATTGCTGTCAACTTCGACAACATTAAACATTTTAAGGAATACGATGAACAACCCACCTAAACCTAAAACCGCTAAGCCAGCAACACCTAAGCCCATAACGGCTCCACCAGTAAAGGAAACCTTTAATGCTTGTTTTAGACTTGTTCGAGCTGCTTGTGTGGTACGAACGTTAGCTTTTGTAGCTACTTTCATCCCGATGTAACCTGCAGTTGCAGAGAATACAGCACCAATGATAAATGAAATCGAAATGATCCAGTGAGAGTGAATCTCTTTACCATTTACTTCATGAATGGTTCCTGAATATGCAAGTAAAATAGCGACAAAAACAACAAAGTAACTTAGTACTTTCCATTCTGCTTTAAGAAATGCCATAGCTCCATCGGCGATGTAACCTGCCAATTCTTGCATTTTTGCATCACCAGCGTCTTGTTTGCTTACCCAAGCCGACTGAATAGCCATCCAAATAAGGCCTACAATGCCGAGCGCAGGTATGAGGTAAATAAAGTTCTCCATAGAAGGAATGTTTGATTTAACGTTTGTTAACGATTTAAAAATGGGTCGCAAAAATAGCAGATTATATTCGTCTCCGAACACAATCTGCTATTTTCCTTTGTATGCCTTGATTTTACTTGTAAAGTACTTGCTTCACAGCTTTGATAACGCGAGTTGCATTTGGCAAAGCAGCATCAATTAATGTTGGAGCGTATGGAAGCGGCACATCAGCAGAAGTAACGCGCAATACCGGTGCATCCAAATAATCGAATGCCTCTTTTTGAACCTTGAAACTCACTTCAGTAGCAATGCTTCCGAGTGGCCAAGCTTCTTCAACAATCACCAAGCGGTTAGTCTTTTTTACAGACTCAATTACTGTATCGTAATCTATCGGACGGATAGTTCTCAAGTCGATGATTTCACATGAAATACCTTCTTTTTCAAGCTCTTCAGCAGCGGTGAAGCATGTCTTAATGATTTTCCCGAAAGAAACCAATGTTACATCCGATCCAACACGTTTTATATCTGCTTTTCCAATTGGAATCAAGTATTCTTCCTCAGGAACTTCACCTTTCTCACCATACATCTGCTCGCTTTCCATGAAGATCACAGGATCATTGTCACGGATGGCACTTTTCAACAATCCTTTCGCATCATATGGATTTGATGGCACAATTACTTTCAAACCAGGCGTATTTGCATACCAATTGTCGAATGCCTGACTGTGCTGCGAACTCAACATCCCCGCGGAAGCAGTTGGCCCACGAAAAACGATTGGTACAGTAAATTGACCACCAGACATCGACATCATTTTCGCAGCCGAATTGATTACTTGGTCGATAGCCACCAACGAAAAGTTGAAGGTCATAAATTCGATAACTGGACGAAGTCCATTCATGGCAGCACCTACGCCAATGCCTGCAAATCCAAGCTCTGCAATCGGAGTATCAATCACTCTTCGATCACCAAACTCAGCCAGCATTCCCTGACTAACCTTGTAAGCACCATCATATTCAGCAACCTCTTCACCCATTAAAAACACAGCCTCATCACGACGCATTTCTTCCTGCAGGGCTTCACGGAGGGCTTCACGGAATTGTATTGATCTCATATTGTTTTTGTATCAAGCGGCGCAAATCTAATAAAGAATGTGTTGGGATCATTAATCCAATCACAGAATTTAACAACTTGATACAAAAAACGCCTAATTCTTGATTAACTTTTTATTGATCGAGTCTAATAATTAACGAATTCACACCAATCACGTTAATTATTTGTGATTTTATTGTTTTACCCCTCCGGGGAAATGATTCTGCACAGATCGCTCAAGCATTTGGTTTCAAATCAGCAAAATTGAATGCCTGATTTTGTTCTTGAGAGCCCTCATCAGGCAAGTGCTATTCGGCATTACACCTCGGACATTCAGCATCCTACCCATGACCATAGTTCCAAATAGAGATAAAAGTCACTTCATTTTGCTTCCATTGCCATTGAACAGCGTTAAGGATTTGAAGAACTTGAGCTTCACGATTATTCTCGATTTCCGGAGCAGTCGTTGGGTGAAGTCCTTCTTGGCTAGGGACTAAAAATTTGAGGTCTTTCAATCAACTAAATTCAAAGAAAATCTCGGTTGAAGTTTTTGTTGGCTAAGTTTCAACAACTAAAGCTCTTTGTTTCCAAAGAAGCTCTTAATTGAAATTCTTAATTGCTGTCTTTTCAAGAAGTCACTTGCTAAAATGATTAGCCAATTGCGCAACTCAGACGAATGCCTAAGCCCTGTCATTTTCTATTAGATAACGAACCAATTTTGTTCGAAACTAAATTTGCCTTTCTACCCTATTTTTCTTTGGGAATAAACCCAACTATCCCCTTCCCAGTGGCAACCTACAATTTTTTAAAACACCGATCCGATTTGAAACGATTAGAAACGGCTTAATCGGATAATGGCGTTTAGTTGGTTGATTTGCAGAATTTTAAATCATATCACTGAACTTTAAGTTCACATGAAAATCGCGACCATCAGCGGAGGGCGTTTATAATCAAACAATTACGCAGGCAATAATCGGTTTTTCAAATTGGTATTTGCGAAACAACTATACTTTAACGATGATTTCGAAACTATATGCGACTGATCCTCTGACTAAAAAACACCATCACGGTTCAAAACTAAATTTGCAACTGTGCCCTATTTTTCTTTGGGAATAAACCCAACTATCCCCTTCCCAGTGGCAACCTACATTTTTTTAAAACACCGATCCGATTTGAAACGATTAGAAACGGCTTAATCGGATAATGGATGTTAATCCGCATAATATCAGCATATTAATTTAAACTAGAATTTTGAAAAACTCCCCACAAAACACCAAATACCCAAGACTAAATACTAAGTACTCAATACTAAGTACTCAAATCCAGCAACCTTGTTAACCCGAGAATGTTGATAGTTAACTAGGTTTAACAAGACTTTTCGCAACATCTGCTCGTTATTTTGCACGACAACCAACAACATCAACATGCTGCGCCAAAGTCTTATTCTCATATTTCTCTTTTCAACATTCTTATTTGTTCGCCCTGCTGGAAACAAACCCGCTCCACCAGATCTTGGTCCTCCATTCGAAAATGCAGGCAAGACTTGGGTAGACTCAATTATGAAAAAGCTCACACCAGAGCAACGTATGGGACAATTGTTTATGGTTGCAGCATACTCAAACAAAGACAAAGCCCACCAAGATGAGATCACCAAACTCATTAAAAATCAACAGATAGGTGGTTTGATCTTCATGCAAGGAGGCCCAGTTCGTCAAGCCAAATTGAACAATTACTACCAGAAAATTTCCAATGTGCCTTTAATGATTTCAATTGATGGAGAATGGGGCTTGTCGATGCGACTTGATTCTACTCAGTCATTCCCCAAACAGATGACGCTCGGAGCCATTAAAAACGACGAGTTGATTTATAAGATGGGGAAAGAAATTGCTCGCCAATGCAAAAGAATGGGCATACATGTAAATTTTGCTCCTGTGGCTGATGTGAACAACAATCCATCAAATCCAGTGATCAACATGCGTTCGTTTGGCGAAAACAAGTACAACGTCACAGCCAAATCTATTGCCTACATGAACGGCTTACAGGATGGAAATGTACTCGCAAACGCTAAACATTTCCCAGGGCATGGAGATACAGATACCGATTCTCACAAAGCATTGCCTTCCATTTTACATCCACGTGAACGACTCGACTCAATTGAATTGTATCCCTTCAGGGAAATGATAAAAAAAGGATTAGGAAGCATGATGGTTGCACATCTTTTTGTTCCAGCTCTCGATGATGCTGCTAACACACCTACAACACTGTCGAAAAAAGTAGTTCAGGAACTGCTTAAAGAGCAAATGAAATTCAAAGGCCTTGTCTTTACAGATGCGATGAACATGCAAGGTGTTGCTCAAGGAAACACACCTGGAAAAGTAGAAATCAAAGCATTGTTAGCCGGAAATGATGTGATGCTTTTCGCTGGCAATGTTCCTTTAGCCATTGCCGAAATGAAAAAGGCAGTAGAGAAAGGAGAAATTTCTCAGAATGAAATCGATAGCCGTTGCAGAAAGATCCTGGAAGCTAAATATTGGTGCGGTTTACACAAAAAACAAGAAGTTAAGATTCAAAATCTATTCGACGATCTGCACACTCCAGAATCAGAATTGTTGCGCCGTCAACTTACAGAAGCTTCTCTTACCGTACTAGAAAATAAGAATATTCTTCCGGTTAAAGGCCTCGATACATTGCGTATTGCAAGTTTAGCCGTTGATGGATCAATGAACAACATCTTTCAGAAAACCTTAAATCTGTATACCTCAGTAAAGAATTTCACCACCGATAAAGATGCTCTTGCTGCACAACAAGCAGCATTGCTCGCCAAGTTAAAACCATACAATCTTGTTATTGTAAGCATTCACAATCCTAAGAATACAATGGGAAAAGCTGCAGGAGTAAACAATTCTGTGAGCACTTTCTTAACTGCCTTAAAGAAACAATCGCGCGTTATTTTAACCGTGATGTCCAATCCGTACAGCTTAGAAAAACTCACCGAAACTGCTATTCCTCATGGACTTATCCAAGCTTACGAGGACAATAAAAACAGCCAAGAGTTAACCGCACAGCTTATCTTTGGAGGAATAAAAGCCAATGGTACAATGCCAGTTTCTGCTGGTAAATACAAATATGGTTATGGCGTGGAAATGGCCGATAACATTCGCCTGAAGTTCACCATCCCAGAGGAACTTGGAATTAAAAGTGCCTCCTTGGCAAAAGTGGATTCATTGGCACGATTGGCCATCAAATCAAAAGCAACTCCAGGCTGCCAACTACTCATCGCAAAAGAAGGAAAAGTTTTCTACAACAAAGCGTTCGGCTTCCACACATATGCACCAACTCAACCAGTGGAAATTGGCGACATGTACGACATTGCCTCAATCACCAAAGTGGCTTCATCAACCATTTCGATCATGAAACTTGTAGATGAAGGATTTATTGATGTAGATAAAAAAGTTAGCGACTACATTCCTTTCATGAACCAATCCAATAAAGGAGAAATTCGACTTCGTGATATTCTCGCACATCAGGCTGGATTGCCTGCTTGGATTCCGTTTTTCAACAAAACAATTGCATCGCCAGCCAAAAGATTGAAGTACTACAGAAGTGAACGCTCCGACTCTTTTCCTCACCAAGTCGCTGATAACATGTATCTAAGATTCGATTACCCAGACACATTGTTAGCCAAAATTGCAGCTTGCGAAATAGACCAAAAGCCTGAATACAAATACAGCGATTTGGGTTATTACTTTTTCAAATACATCATCGAGAATCACACCCACAAGCGTCTTGACGAATATGTGAGCTCTACATTTTATCAGCAAATGGGATTAAGCAGAATTACCTATAATCCTTTAAAAAAATTCGACAAGTCGGAAATAGTTCCAACCGAAAACGATAAAGCATTTAGAAAACAACTTGTGCATGGTTACGTTCACGACCAGGGCGCAGCAATGATGGATGGAGTTGGCGGCCACGCTGGGCTTTTTTCAAATGCCACAGATCTTGCAGCATTGATGCAAATGCTCTTGAATTATGGAGAATACGGCGGGAAACGTTACCTATCTGAAGCAGTGATCAAAGAATTTACACGATGCCAATTCTGCGAAAACGATAACCGTAGAGGCTTAGGCTTCGATAAACCTCAAATGGATTACAGCAAAACTGGACCAACATGCAAATGCGTGAGTTCATTAAGCTTTGGGCATACCGGTTTTACAGGCACTATTGCTTGGGTTGATCCTGATCAAAAACTGATTTACGTATTTCTCAGCAACCGCGTTTATCCCGACGCTGAAAACAAAAAAATCAATACACTTGCTACAAGAGTCGAAATTCAAGAAGCCATTTATGATTTGCTCTAACTAAGATTTAATCTAACAAAAAAGGGCGGTGAGATGAATCTTACCGCCCTTTTTGTTTATTTCTTAGGTGCTGCCTTTTCTTGCTTTACTGCAGGTTTTACAGCTGGCTTTTCTGCCTTCTGGATTGTAGCTTTATTGTCTTTGTAACGCTTGTCTGGAGTTCCGTCTTTTTTCAATTTCTGGTTTTCCTTGATGCGACGGTTTGAAGTTCCTGCTTTTTGGCTTTTCGCCACCGGACTAACAGTTGGCAACTTCGACTTTGCAGGCGCTACAGCTTTTGATGGTGCTGTAGACTTTACTGGCTTGGTTGCTTTTACTGGTGCAACTTCTTTTTGAGGTGCAGTAGATTTAGCGGGAGCAGTCGCTTTAGCTGGTTTTGTAACCGCCTGAACAGCAGGTTTAGCTGTTGATGTCGCTTTGGTAGTTTGTGCATTCATCTGCGTGAAACCCATCGAAAGGGCAATCACAGCAATCAACATTTTCTTCATTGTTTTCGGTTTAGTTGTCGGTACGCAATAATAGTGCAAATGTTTTTTCATCTGCGTTTCTTAAACTTCACTTTCTTTTTTCCACCCTCTTCAGCATCTGTTTTTGGTCCGTTTAATCGAAAACTACAGCTCAATTGAAAGGTCATCGTTTGAGCCGATGATTCATTCTTCAAGCCCACAAGATTGTTCCCGTTCAATGCATAACTAAAATCTTCCAAGTTGATGTTTGGATATTTCAAGTACATCGCTGAAAACATAAAGCCAATACTGCGATTCAAATTGTAACGAATTCCCAATCCTGCAGTGTAAAAAAACGGCCAAACCATAGGTTGATAAGGCTCCTCGCCTACTGTCACCAATTCATCATTTACCAAAACTCTAGGCATAAGCAACGATGCTCCTCCACCTACTCTCAAAAACGGACGAATACTCGACGACACCGAATCCTTGCCAAATTCAAGCGGAAAAATATCCAAACACAAAGGCACGCTTAACCAACGCAAACGAACCATAGAACGATATTCGCCATTGGTGGCGGATGATTTGAAGGAGGAAAAACTCAACGAGGGACTAAAAAACAAGCCGCTTGCTAAAACACCACTGTAACCAATCGAAACATTGGATGCATTTCTTAAATCGGGCATTTGCTCCTTCAGCCAAATCCGATTGAAGTTATAGGTCTGAATCGTTTTGTTCCACTCAGTTTGCTGCAACGTTTGCATACCACCCGAAACATCAAAGTAATTCTGTGAAATCAAATTACCTGAAAAGAAGATACTCAGAAATACGATGGTTCTTAGTTTTTTCATGATTCAAGAATTTCTTTGCAGGCACGAAAACCACTTTCCATCGCTCCATGCACTGTAGCTAAATGTCCATTGAAATTTGTTGCTTCACCAGCGAAGAAGATCTTCCCTTGTTCTGGTCGCGCCAATATCTCGCGCTGTCCAGTACTTTCTGGATTAGGAAACGAATAAGCTCCTTTTATGAAAGGTTCATCAGCCCAGTTTTTAACGAGGATTCCAATGCACTTCCCAACAACATCTTCATCGGGATGCATCAATTGAAGCTCAGTCAATATCGCTTCACGGATTTGTTGCTCCGACAAGCCATTCAAAGCCTCCGCTTTTTCACCCATCACAAAGGCTGTTAAAACATGTGCTGTCGTGCCTTTTCCTTTGGTCGTAACCCAATACTCCGGAATTACTACGCCACCAACAATCGATCCCGTTTCTTCCGTCCAAATAGGAGATGAGAAACGCAACATGATCTTCATACCATTTCCCATGTTGATGCTTTGAATTGCTGCCAACTTATCCGCTGGCAAAGCGGGCAACATAGTAATAAAACCTTCCTGTAAAATGGTGATTGGAACTGTAATCAAAACACGATCTGCAGAATACGTTTGATTTCCACTTGTTGTAACAGCCACTTTCAATCCAGTGGCATCTATCTTATTTACCACCTGATTCAATAAAACGGCATCAATGGCTTCTGGAAATGCCTTTTCAAAAATATCCCAAACTGATCCTTCTCGCAGAAAAAAGCCATCCAAACCCGATGAATACTGAGCTTCTGCTTCCCTCAGCGCGAACATGCCCATTCTGTTTAACGATGTTCCATATTCATTCGCAATCAGCGCATTCGCAATTTCCATGAATCTGTCTTCCACAGGAAATTCTGTAAGGTACTGAAGAACAGTCATGTCGCTCCCTGGATACGATCCAAAACTATCGTTGATCTGAAACAGTGTTTGTCCGGCTCCTTGCAAATCGGAGTTTTCAAGAATAAACGTCTCCGATCGAAGTTGATTTTCAAACCAATAAGCATCTTCTCCTTGCTCGGGAAGCAACCGATCCGGAAAACAAAAATTCACCAAATCATAAAACAAGGAGTTCTTCCCGTGAATTTCTTCAGCTCCTAGTTCCAATGGAATTCCCGCAAATGAATCATCAGCCAAAATTCGTCCGCCAATGCGCGTTGAAGCTTCCAAAACAGTTACATCGATGCCACGATTTTTCAGCAATTGTGCAGCATAAATTCCAGCAGCACCTGCACCAACAATAATCACACTACCTTTAAAATCAGATCCTTCCAAAAGATCCGTTTTCGTACAAGAGCTAAACATAGAAGGGAAAAGATAACTTGTCGGAATGCCTAACAATAAGTTTCTGAGTAAAATACGTCTGTCCATAGCAGTTTATTGAGGTTAAATTACCAAAACCATCCAGCTCATGGATCTTTAAAGCAAGAAAGTTATGAGCAAATCCAATTGCCCGAAAATGTTAATTGTGTGTTAAAAAAATCCACTCATATATTATATGTATAACGAGCTCCCTTAAGGTCGATTTGCTACCTTCGCACGAGATTTAAAACTCAACCCTTCCGGGCACTTGTTTCCGGATAAGATTTTTGAAAAGACCATGTCTGAAATTATGTTGGAAGAAGAAAACGATCAAAACAAATCCTACGGTGCCGATAGTATTCAGGTACTCGAAGGTCTAGAAGCAGTTCGTAAACGTCCATCCATGTATATCGGCGATACCGGTACGCGTGGATTGCATCACCTTGTTTATGAAGTAGTCGATAACTCGATCGATGAAGCCCTTGCTGGATATTGTAAAAATATCAGCGTTAAGATAAACACCGACAATTCAATCACTGTGCAGGACGACGGCCGCGGTATTCCGGTCGACATGCACATGAAAGAAAAGCGATCAGCCCTAGAAGTCGTAATGACTGTTCTTCACGCTGGTGGTAAGTTCGACAAAGATTCCTACAAGGTTTCTGGAGGTCTTCACGGTGTTGGTGTGAGTTGCGTAAATGCACTTTCTACCCAGCTTATCGTTACCGTTCAGCGACAAGGCAAAGTTTACCAGCAAGAATATGCTATCGGTAAGCCGCTTTATAGCGTTAAAGAAATCGGCACAAGCGAAATCACCGGAACACGCGTGCATTTCAAGCCCGACGATACCATCTTCACTACCACTGTTTACAATTACCAAACAATCGCTTCGCGGATGCGTGAGCTCTCTTACCTAAACAAGGGTATCAGAATCATTCTTTCCGACGAACGTGAACTGGATGAAAACAATCAACCAATCACAGAAACTTTCTACTCAGAAGGTGGCCTCCGTGAATTTGTTGAATACCTTGATGCCTCTCGCGAAAAACTGATCGATTACCCGATCTACATGGAAGGCGAAAAACAAGGAATTCCTGTTGAAGTTGCCATGTTGTACAACAGCTCATTCAACGAGAACATCCACACGTACGTAAACAATATCAATACCCACGAAGGTGGAACGCACTTAGCCGGTTTCCGCCGTGCACTTACACGTACGCTTAAAAATTACGCCGACAAAGAAGGCATGCTCACCAAGTTGAAGTTCGAAATCTCGGGCGACGACTTCCGTGAAGGCCTCACAGGAGTAATCTCTGTTAAAGTACAAGAGCCACAGTTCGAAGGGCAAACCAAAACCAAACTCGGGAACAACGAGGTGATGGGCGCGGTGGATGTTGCCGTTTCAGAAATGCTCAACAACTACCTCGAAGAACATCCGAAGCAAGCCAAAATGATTGTCGACAAGGTTATCCTTGCCGCAACAGCCCGCCACGCAGCGAAAAAAGCGCGAGAAATGGTGCAGCGTAAAAGCAGCTTGAGTTCTACTGGTCTTCCAGGTAAACTCGCCGACTGTTCAGAAACCGACCCTTCAAAATGCGAAATCTACCTTGTCGAGGGTGATTCCGCAGGTGGAACAGCAAAGCAAGGCCGAAACCGTGCTTTCCAAGCAATTCTTCCACTGCGAGGTAAAATCCTCAATGTTGAAAAAGCCATGATGCACAAGATCTTCGAAAACGAGGAGATCAAGAATATGTTTACCGCCCTTGGTGTGAGCATCGGAACAGAAGAAGATTCAAAAGCCCTCAACGTTTCTAAAATTCGCTACCACAAGATTGTGATCATGACCGATGCCGATGTGGATGGTAGCCACATCACCACACTTATCCTCACATTCTTCTTCCGTTACATGAAGGAGCTCATTGAACTTGGATATGTTTACATCGCTACGCCTCCACTCTATTTGGTAAAAAAAGGGAAAGATCAACGATACGCATGGAACGATGATGACCGTATGGCAATCATTGCCGACATGTCGAAAGACGGCAAAGATGCTGGTGTGAATGTGCAACGATACAAGGGTCTTGGTGAAATGAACGCCGAACAATTGTGGAGTACTACCATGAACCCTGAATTTAGAACATTGCGCCGTGTAACCATCGACAGTGCCGCTGTTGCCGATCAAATTTTCTCTATGCTAATGGGCGACGAAGTACCGCCTCGTAGAGAATTCATTGAGAAGAACGCCAAGTACGCGCGAATCGACGCATAACGAATAAAACGCAAGGCCGCTCAAGCAATTGGGCGGCTTTTTTGTTGGATAACATCAACGAATTTCAAGAAGTCGATTTGTCAAAACTTTAAACCAAACTACGAAACTACTTTTTCAGCACCTTAATTTCCACCCTGCGGTTCTGCGATTTATCAGATTCAGTTACTTCAGGCCACACAGCAGGCGAACTCGCTCCTTTCCCAACCACGCGCATCCGTCTTTGATCAACCCCATTTCGGAGCAAATAATTCATTACCGCAACGGCTCTATCATAAGACAGTTGCATCTTTCCAGTCGCCAGATTCATGCCGTCCTCAGCATCGCTTGGCATGCAACAAATATGACCTTGTATTTCAATTTCTAAACTGTCGCGCTGTTGCATCACATCCAAAAGCAACTTCAACTCGGCAAAACTTTCACGTAGAAACACATCTCTTCCACCTTCAAACTTAATGTTTTCGAGCCTTATCGTGGATTGTGTTGAAATTTTCTGCACCAAATCAGCAGTTTCGCTGGTAGGTTTTTCTTGATTTTTTTCTTTTTCTCCCCGTTCGGGGGACACTGAAGCAGCATCGTAAAACAGCAGCATCGTTACCACACGATTTTCCTGCATGCCTGATGCTGTCATGTTGGTTGCCAGTGGATTTCTTTCTCCGAAAGCTCCGGTTGTTAAAGGCGTTTCGGCTGGAAGCTTTTGCAATTCGAGCCAATTCGCAATCGATTTCACACGCAATTCCGACAAATGTTGATTAAACACATCACTGCCTCTAGAATCGCAATGACCTTCTAAGCGAATAGAATCAACCCGTTTTGAATGTAACAGCTGAGCAGCGCGCTGCATTTCATCCTCGCTAAC